>CAIQWF010000084.1 GCA_903875455.1 uncultured Pseudomonadota bacterium | reverse complement strand
TCAGGTGGCCGAGTTACAAATTCGTGCCGCTCTATTAAATCGTTTCACTTATCTTGGCACACCCATGACAGTTGCTATAGCATAAAACTGTTTTGGGGTTGGGGAGGCTTGGAACAAATTTGATTTGTGCAACAAAGCCGGTCAATGGCGTGAAAGTTGTGGGCGGTTTGCCGACAAAAAATATGATAACAAAAGCATTTTAATTTTTCGGGCATTAGCAACTCAGTTAGACCCGATGCTACAGTTTGTCATCATTGCCATCAGGATATATGACCTAACCCTGATTAGCATTCCCATGCTGCAATGTGGTCGCCAAATGTTGACTGCCATAAATCTGATTGCGTTTTAAAACATTATCAGCCCAGATGCGATGCGTGGCAATTTCACACATCGAATCATTCATTTTAAAAACCGCCGTGGCCTCTTTATCCAAAATCGCCTTGGCCACCGCCACATCGTTATAATCAACCCGAAAACAGGCTTCAATAATATTTAACTGGTCGGGATGAATTGCAGTTTTCCCCACCAAACCGCAACTAATATCCTGCTGGGTTTCCTTAATCAACAATTCATTTTTATTCAAATGCTCAAAAACCGGCGCGGTTAATTCAAATCCGTAAGGCTTGAAAACATTAATCAATTGATAAATCACAAAACCCAGCGGCGTATCATATAAAGTCCGGTCAATCGGACGGCGCAAGCCTAAATGCTGCAATAAATCATTACCGCCAATTCGCAATGCCAATATCTCATCCTGATAATTGGCAGCCAATAATTTATCCCGCAGCACACACATTTTCGCCTGCTCAAACACCTCTTTTGATTCCAAAGTCAGCATGTTTTTAAAGCCGGAATTTGCCACCAACGAAAAATAATCCCTGTAATTAAGCAAATCCACTTTAGGGAAAACAAAACCGTCGATTTTCTCAATCCCCCGCAAAGCCAACAACCGCTCCAATACTTTCGGATTTCGGGCCCGAATAAAACGCAGTTTTTCACTGGGCTGCATTTGTGCCAACAAATCGCTGATTTTTGCCAAAGCCAGTTCCACGTCTTTATCGTGAATGGAATCCTCGGTGCAAAACACCATCGAACGCAACTGTGGATATTTCAGGCCGTTGGCAATCGCGGCCATATTTTCCCTGATGGCAGGAATATAAAGGGTTGCTCCCAGTTTTAGCGCGTCAGTCATGTTTGTGTTCCGCAATAATAGCCGCCGCCTGATAAGGCATGGCAGGATTTTCAATAACCGGAACCTGTTTTTCCATCGCCAGCATCGCAAGATGGAGGGTCTGTTCCGCGTGCCTGTTTTTTAACATCAACAAATCGGGCAGTCGCCGCAATAACACCCGCGTGGCTTCGCCGATGCCGGGTTTAATCAGATTTACATTATTAATTTGATAAGTCTGTTTCAGTTGTTTAATAAAATCAGCCGATTGTTGCAACACCCGCTGTTTATCGGCCAGATTATCAGCTGCGGTTAAAGCTGGATTAGCTGAGTTGAAAAGATTTGCCACCGCTTTCATAATTTCATCCACAAACCATTGGCTTAAATCCTGGTTTTTAAATTCCGCATAATAAAGGCAGCCATGAAAATCATCTTTGCCAATATAATCGCTGTTTAAAATAGAGCGGCTGATTAATCCTGAAATAGTGGCATTTAATAAGCTGGAGGGAATTAAATAATCCTCATAACTCACCGTCACCGCCGCAACTCCGGCTATATCATTCAGCACATACAAATCTGCATTAATTTTAGTCTGATGCTGCTGATTAAAGTCGGCAATGCTTTTTTGCAATTCGCGGCTAATTACCCCTTTGCCAGTCCAGCCATCGACAAAAGTTATGCCGTCTTGACTGGGATGTTTTTCCAGAATATACCGCAGCGCATTGGCATCAATGCCCCGGTCGCGAATAATTGAAAGCGAATAATGCACACAGTCACGGTCAAAATATTGCTGCAAAATCCGTTTTAATAACACCCCGACCGGCGTTCCGGCCCGCGCCAAAGAACATAAAACAATTTCAGCCGGTTTCTGCTGATTTATTTTGGCCGCCAACCGGAATAAATCCACGGCCATGCGTTGTTTATTCTGGGCAAAAACCTGATCAAACAATAGCGTATATCGCTCTGACGGCAGCGATTCTTTGGTAATCATTTCGCTGTAATGTTTTTTGCCGCTTTGAATTAACTGTTCCTTTTCCTTAATCGGCGTGTTTTCAATTTCAATCGGCTTTAATAAAAATTGCACATCGTCAGTTAAATAGCTTCCTGAAAACAACTTCATTTACACCTCTGCATGTGAATGTGAATAATGAATGCCGATGCACTCACGCACGATTTGGCTATTCTTGGGCGTCATAAAATAATCACACAACTGCATATAGGCAATATCGGTCAAACTGTCGCCCATCCCCACGCTTAAATATTCAGGATATTGTTTGTCCAGTTCCTGCTGTAAAAATTGCACTGCCGGGGCTTTATTCAAAAAGCGCGGCAATACCGCCAGATTGTTATCATTCAAATGACAATAAAAATCCAGCTGCTGTTGTTTTAAATAGGGGTCAATCACTTCAGTTAACAGCGCTTTTAATGCCGAATTATTTTTTTCTTCATGTTTAACCAATAAATAAAACGTTAATCCCAAATCTTCAACCAGGCGAATTCTGAAATTGATATTTCGTTTGTCTGATTCTGTTTCCAATAGCGATTTTAATTGCTGCAAGTCTTGCAAAACCGGCTCCAGCAAGTGTTTCATTTTATTAAACCAGCCCTGATGCACATTGCCATCGCCATTTAAAATAATCCCGCCGTGATTAATAATCGCATAATCAAAGTTTTCTATTTTAGTGCGCAAAAAACCGTCCTTATTTCGCGCAGTGGTGGGAATCAAGCGGGTTTTATTATTCAGCAACCTAAACAGTCGTTCCTGTTTGGAGGTGAAAAACGACATCGCCGAACCGTCCTGGGCAAAAGCCGCCGGAAAAATCGGTTTGTCTTCCGGGCATTTGCGCCTGGTTTGAAAAATGGTGTCGTCAAGATCAAGAAATACAAAAAGTTCCATCATTTACCTGAATTGAAGTGGCGTTTAAAAGGGCTAATATCCGGTTAATTTCGGCGTTTTTCGGGGTTTCGTGACAAACCAGTACATAATCGTAGGCACGGGCTTTACTGTTATATAAAAAGTTGCTGATGCCATCGCCATAATTATCGGTAAAAGTCAGGCTATCGCCAATTGCAGCACCGGTTAAAATCGGCGAACGGCTGGTGGATTGCACATACACTTGAAAACCGCGTTTTTCCAAAGCCAAACCGATTAAAAACGCATGATAAATAAACTCGCCGGTGCCTAAAACCAGAACCGTGCCATGCTGTTGCCAATCTTCGGTTAAGCTTTCCAATTCCCGGTCCGACTGCTGCAACAACCCCTGTCTGCCTAACCGTCCGTAATCCAGCGACAGCAAATGCTTTTTGCAATCCTGATTACTATCAACATTGACCGGATTAAAATAAAAATCCACTGCCGGAGTAAAACCATAACTTCCTGTCAAAATTGACCGCCATTCCACCTGCATTCCAGTTTTGGCATTGACCCTGGCGCGGGCTGTTTCATCAGTTAAATTCAGCAAACTCAATACCAGAACCCGCTTTAACTGTGGATTTATTTTTTTATAGGCGTTGATTAAATTGGCAAACGTGTTGCCGGTGCTGATTTCATCGTCAATCAAAACCAAGGTATCGGCAGCATTAAAAACCGCTCTGATTTGTGGCTGCTGCGGCAGGTACAAATAAAAATCGCTGGCGTGGCTGTGCGCCTCTTCAAATTCCAGAAACGGCTGATCGCTTAAAAAATAGCGGGTAGTTTGGCAATAAACTCCCGTTTTAGCCGTTTTTTTCAGCCAGCTTTCATAAACCCCCAGACCCAATGCGGTGGCGGTTTCTGCCATGCCAATAAAAACAAATTTTTCGCTGTCATTTGCAATGGCTAACAGCAGCTCGGAAAGTGCATCATAACTTTGCAATATGTCAGTAGGTTTACAAGGATAGTGTTTGGCTAATACTTTGCTGATAAACAAAAAGCCGCGTTTGGGATTATTCCGCGCCGCAAAGTCTATGTATTGATTAAACAAATTTTCGGGCTCGTTAATTTGAATCTTTAACGTGCCGGTCGGAAGTGCGATGGTTTTGGCAAAAGACATGATAACAAACAGGAGAGGAAAAACGGATTGAGTTGAAGGGCAATTTTACCACGGCAATCGTTTATCGCCTGAAAAACCGGAAAAACTACAGGATTTTATGCCCCATAAAGCAGCAGACTTTAAAAATAGCTTTTCAGTTTCCTTGTATGTTTGCGGTTTAGGTTCTAGTCTTAAGCCTGTCAAGCCAAAAACTGACGGCTTAGTGTGACTTTTTTGCTCAAGTATCGAGCTAGCGGAAAATAACAGATGATTAATGCAGAATTAAAACGCCTGGCGCATTTGCTCAATGATATACAGGATATAAGCAATGACGCAGCAGAAATAGCAACGGATTTTGACATTGTGTTATTACTTTGTGATTTAGTAACTTTAGTCCGTTATCAGATTGCCAAAACCATTTGCCTTGAAGTAATTGCCTCGCGCTCTTTCATGGTGCATTTACCGGAAAACACCTTCCGTCAGGCGGTGCTGAATTTAGTGTTAAATGCAGCGGAAGCTTGCTCTGAGAAAAAATCCGGTCATATTTCCATTAATATCTCCAAACCTAAATCCGGTTTGATTATTCAGATTTTTGACAATGGCGCCGGGTTTTCAAAAGAGTTTTTAGCCGGAAGTATTGCCACATTAGCCGCCAGTCAACAGGATGACGCTGCAACAGGACTGGTAATGTCCGAGCGCTTTATCAAAAAGATGGGCGGGAAAATCAGGTTAGGCAATCACTTTCCCTACGGAGCTTGTGTAACGGTGTTATTGCCTGAAAGCTGTGTGCGGACACCGACTGCCAGCTCTTAAAATACTGGCAGTGGTAAATTTGGTGACTAACTTTAACGTGGTTTGATTGCTGGACGCACAGGCGCAGCAACCGCTGGAGGAGCTTTTTTTAGCGGTGCAGGCGGTTGAACCTTTTTCAAGTCCGGGGCAAGCCACAGCTCAAAATGCCCGGTTTCCATCCAGCTCATGGTGCCATATTGACTCGACAAATCCTGCAACTCCAGCTGCGGAAAAATTTTTTGCAGATTCCGCAATAAATCATCCGCCTCTTCTTTGTCCTGACTGGAGAAAAACCGTAGTTGATTCTTTTTCGGACCGTCTTTGACTATCTGGATCGGCTCAATTTTTATCAGGCTCACAGGCTTTAACCAATCGGCAATATTTTGTAATATTTCCCGTTGCTGTTCAGTGCGGACATGAATCCACAGAGTTGGCGGCTCCTGATTAATCAGCTGTTCGTAGGACTTTTTCGCCTGGTCAACATTTTGCTTGATTTGCTCGTCCAGCTTGATGGCAACCGAGTTTTGTGTCGCAAACAATAAAATTAACAGCAGCATTATTTTGTGTTTCATTATCCGGCCTCCCCGCAAATATTTCTTTCCAGTTCGTTTTTGGTGTCCTGCATCCGGGTAATCACTTTTTTCAGTTCCTCTTTCTGGTTTGCCAAATCTTCCCGGGTTTCGTTCAGCCTGTTCTGCATCGCCGGTGATACACCCTGAACTTTGCTATTTATATTGTCCAGCTGTTTGCTCAAAATTTCTGCAAACTCGGTTTTCTCTTTAATGGCTTTTTCCAAGCTGTTGGCCTGAATTTGATCCTGCACCAGAATCATGTTCTTTTTCAGCAAACACTTTAACACCGCGTTTTCACCTTGCAGCTGTTTTTTCACTGATTCCAGATCGCCTTTTTGCGGAAACTGGTTTTGCAGCCAGAAAAACCCGCTCAAAAAGAAAATGATAATGGTGATAATTTCTTGATACTGTTTAAGCTTTTCTAACACAGCACACCTCGCTAATTAATATTTAAGCTTTCGGTAATGTCACGCCTTGCTGTCCCTGATATTTTCCGCCCCGGTCTTTATAGGAGGTTTCACAGACTTCATCACCGCCAAAAAACAGCATTTGCGCCACCCCTTCGTTGGCATAAATTTTCGCTGGCAACGGCGTGGTGTTGGAAAATTCCAGCGTAACGTGCCCTTCCCATTCCGGTTCCAAAGGCGTTACATTCACAATAATGCCGCAACGGGCGTAAGTCGATTTTCCCAAACAAACCGTCAGCACATCGCGCGGAATCTTGAAATATTCCACAGTCCGGGCCAGAGCAAATGAATTGGGCGGGATAATACAGACATCGGATTTCACATCGACAAAACTGCTGGGGTCAAAGTTTTTCGGATCCACAATCACCGAATTGATATTGGTGAAAACCTTAAACTCATCAGCACAACGCACATCATAGCCATAACTGGAGGTGCCATAAGAAATCACTTTGCCTTGTTCAGTGTGCCTGACCTGGCCGCTTGCAAACGGGGAAATCATCTCATGCTGCTCTGCCATCCGGCGTATCCATTTATCCGACTTTATACTCATAATCTTTTTGGGTGAAGGAAAAAACAAAAACGGACACCGTCGAAAACGGCATCCGCATAACCATTGCTAACAATAACATATTGCAATAGTCCGGGTGAATGGAATCTTAACCGAGCATTTGCTTTTCCTGCGCCAGTTTCAGCCATTGCGGGTATTCTGCCATCAGCAAATCATAAAGCTCGGCATCGCTGATTTCTTCCGGGTCTTCGACACTGAAAAAATTGGCATTATCAATATAGCGTTCCGGCAACACGTCCAAATCTTCCAAAAAAGTAAAATCACTGGCCAGTAGATTGGCGAAAAAACCTTTGCCTTTCGCTGACTTTTTGGTTTTGCCGATTGCCATAAACTGCCAGAACAAAGGTTCATACGACGAACCTTTCACCTGCCGTTTGGTTTCTTCCTGATCGGTGGTGTTGCCGTCGGTGACAAATATCACATACACCGGCATGGCGGCTTTGGTGACCAAGGGCTTATTGGCGGAAATATTCACCGGAAAATAAAAATTGCGCACTTCTTTCATCACTTTGCCATAACTGGTGCCGCCTTCCAGCGGATAGCGCTCCAGCAGCCGTTTGGTAAAGCCGGGGAAATTATCAATGCCCATTTCTTCGGCGTGATAAGCCCGCTCCCCGAACAAAAACACATCAATCATGCCGTCATCATCAAACTGGCAGGCCAGGCCCAAAACTTTTTCTGCCAAACGCTGAATTTTGCCGCTGCTATACAGACTGTGCATTGACGCGGAAATATCCAGACAAATCGCCACTTTTGCCCGATGCTGGGTCAGATTGACTTTTTCCAGCGAAACATGAGCTTTTTTTACCAGCGATAACAAGGCCGGTTTGTCTTTGAGCTTTTTCTCCAGCGAAACCATTTTTGAGCCGGCAGCTGCTGAGTTATTGGCTTCAACTTTTGGCGGCACCGGCGCTGGTGCTGGTGCGGGCTGTTCTTCATCGACGCTGACCCCAAAATGTGCACATAATGCCGCAAGACCGCCATTAAATCCCTGCCCTACCGCCCGAAATTTCCACTGCCCTTTGTTTAAATAGAGTTCGGCAAAAATCAGCGCGGTTTCCTGATTCAATTCCTGCGTTGCCAAGTCATAATGCACCAGCTCTTCCTTGTCCTTGAACACTTCAATTTCAGCCTGATGCAGATTTTTAAACTGTTGCCTGCGCTCTACGCCTTCATAAAGGGTCAGGGTAAAGGCAATTTTCTGAATCGCCGGATTAAGTCTGCTTAAGGCGATAGTAAAAAGCTGTTTGTCATTGTGATAATGCACGGCACCGTCGGGCGAGGCAGGCTGATTGAAAAAAATCATGTTGTCATCATTCAACACCGTACCGCTGGCATTGAGCATAAAAGCGGATGCGTCCAGTTCGTAATTTTCCGGCACTTTCCAGCCCAGGTGCACAATAATCGCATCCTGCCCTGATGCCGAAATCAGGGCGTTAGAGCCTTTTTGGAGATTGATGGTCATGGTGTATCTTTAGCCTCACAATTAAGTTATTGATGTTAGCCCGGCCCGATTTAACTAGCGGCGAAACATCAGTTAAATTAGCAATTCATTTTTTTAGCCGCTGCAAGCCGCATTTTATCGCCTTAAGCCCACGGCAAACATCAACAAAAAGTCAAAACAGTGTTTTTGTAAGCCTTGTTGCTGATAAACTTGTTCGCAGTTTTTCCTTCAATCTGCCATCAATAATGACACCATGAAAAACTTTATCGCCTTCGCCCTGTCCGTCGCTTTTATCGCCCTGACTTTTTATGGCCTTTATCATTTTTGGAACGGTTCATCAGGACTTGCAACCGTTGACTGGATTATTGGCCTGCTCAGTTTAATCTGGCTGCTGTTTATTGTCACCGTGCCCTGGAATGCTTATTTCAAAGCCAAAGAAATTCTGGATGAAGCCGCCATCTCCAAACGCAAAGATATTTTGGTGATTGATGAAAGTCTGGATTACGTGAAAAAAGTCGCAAAAATTTCATTAACGATTTCAATCTCGCTGCATATCATTTCGGCACTGGTGCTATATTACATTGCCTATTCCGGCGTTAGTGTCACCGGTTATTATGCCGCCATCTTAACGATTCTGTTTACCTTTTTGCGGCCTTCTGTCCGCTTTTATGAATACTTACAGCGGAAACTGAATGCCATCAAGCAGGAGTTCCGCTATCCGCGTGAAGACATCAATACTTTATTGGAAGATATAAGCCAAATCAAACAGGATATGGAATATATTTTATCCGAACTGAGCACCAAGGAAGGCGATGTTTCCTGGCGAAATGCCATCACCGACTATTGCAACACCAACGACAATCTGCTGAGCGAAATCCAAACCCGAATTACAGAAAATGAGGCGCATTTGGCGGAAGAAGTGAAAAAGCTGACTGATTCGCACAACGCGCTGGTGACACGGATGATTGATAATGCCCAGGTTTTGGAAAGCATTAAAGTGATTGGCCGATTTTTTAAAGGTTTGTGATTGGGTTTGCCAGGCGAATAGCATTGCACTGCTCGCCTGATAAAAACTGCTTTTCGTCGTCAGATTTTTACAGTGCTTTTGGCTTCGTCTTCGGTGATTTCCTCCAGCCGTAATTTGCAGGTTTCCACCCCGAAAACAGCCACCAGAATCACCGCCAGGGTCATGGGAATGGCGCCAATCAATGCTACCGTTGAAATGGAAGGCACCGCCACCCCAAACGACATCAGCGAAATAATCATCACGCCGCCGGCCTTGCTTGCTCCTGCGGCAAAGCCGGTACCTCTGGCGCGAATCCGCGTGGGATAGACTTCTGAGCTGTAAACCGACAGCACGGCAATCACCGAACTGATTCCCCAAATTGGCACAATTAGCAGTGCATACAGCAGAGCGCGGTTTTGCAAAATGGCATCACCGGCAAGCACAAAGCCAAACAAGGCTGCCGAAGTCAGAGTGCCCAGAATCATGATGGTTTTCTTGCTGCTCCAAAAGCCGTACATCCAGGCCATTAAAAACGATAACGGAAAACCCATCATCGCCGCATTGCGCAGTATTTCATCCGCTTCAGAAAAACCCATTTTGCGTAGATTGGTTGGAATCCACAGGTTAAAGCCGAACAGCACCAACCCGGAACCAATCGCCAACACAGTGATGACCAAGGTAAGATTGAGGTATTGCGGATTTATCAGCTGCCGCCACTGGCCTTTTTCCTGCATTGACACCCGTCTTTCTTCCGCAAGTTCTGCACCATAACGAGCCAGAACCGCCCGCGCTTCATCGTCGCGTCCGTTGGCAATTAAATAGCGCGGTGATTCAGGAATCCAGTGATTCAGCAGGATAAAAAACACTCCGGTAGGCATTCCAATTAACCAGAGAATCCGCCAGCTATAAGTGGGTATCAAGGCGGCCGCTAACCAGCTGGTGATGACATAAGCTCCGGCGATGTCGGCTCCGACCAGAATCATCAGCCAGCCTCGGTGTCGTGCGGGAATGGTTTCCGCTAACAAGGCATAGCAAATAGGCAGCATCCCACCCACTGCGACTCCCATAATGAAACACATCGCCAGATTCCAGAAAAAATCCGGCATGGCCCCGCAAATCGAAGTGCCGATAAAGCCGATACCGGCATAAAGTATCGAAGCCCGCCGACCAATTTTATCACCCAGCCAGCCCCAAAGAATCGAGCCCAACACCGTGCCGGTAATCCCTGCCAGAGCCAGCCAGACCGCAGGATAACTGCCATGCGGATTTAACGGCGATTTAAGTCCGTATTCCATCGTCATCCCCGGCATCACAAAAGCCAGGGTCGTGGGTTTCATAATATCAATCGTCACCGCCATGGCCATTGCCAGAATCAAACCAAAATGAGCGAGATTTAACGGCGCATCATCAAGCGTACTGACGCGAAGCCTGGCGACTTTATCCATATCAACCACTTTTGCTTTTGGATATAACCCGTACAGACTGGAAATCATCCCGATAATAATCGCCGCCATCCCAATCAGCATCGGCGTATCCATCGGCATTCCCACCAGTTTGTAGCCATTGTCTTTGCCCATTAGATACATGGGAATATGGGCAATAACCCCTGCCGTCACCGCCACCACCCCAAACCAGAAAGCGAATGGATGGTGAAATTTCACTTCGCCCGCAACTGCGGCCATATTTTTTGAGCTGTTCATGCTTAATAACTCCTGCAATTTTTGCAATAAATCTTAAATGCCATCTGCGTGACATTTGCAGTTATCTTCGCTTATTTGCACGTAAACTGACAATCAACTTAAATGAGGTATTAATAGATACAAAATGGATATTAAAAATATCCATTAAAAGGGATTTTTGGGTATGCCTTTTAGCTTATTCCGCCAAAGAAAGCAGATAACTGGAGAGGTTGGCAGTTTTGCCGTTCAAGCCAAGTTTTTTGCGAATATTTTTGCGGTGGATACTGACCGTCCCTTCTGAGCTGTGCAAGGTTGCTGCGATCACTTTAGTAGGCAATCCCTGTCTTATCATCGAGGCCACCTGTACTTCAACCGGAGTCAACAGACGATAGGTAGAGGCAAGCGAATTGGCGCGTCCATAAGTTTTCACCAAATGCTGCAAATTGGTTTCCAGAATATTCAGCAGTTGGGTTTGATTGCTGTTCAAACTGGTTTTTTTCAAATGTTTGAGAAAAGGGAAAATGGTTCCCTCCACTTGCGCTGAAAACACCGACTGCGCATCGGAACGGTCGGTTTGGCGGCGGTTAAGCAACACATTGAGGGCAGAATTGATTTCTTTAACTTCAGTTTCGGTTTGTTTGCGAGAGCTAATATCACGCAAAAAGGCGTAGAACCTGCCGCCGTTACAATCAAGATAGGTCATGCTCACTTCGACATGCCAGATTGAGCCGTCCTTGCGACGATGCACGGATTCAAACTGACCGCTGCCGCTGCCGATAATAATCTCGGCAACATGTTTTGTGCTGTCTTCCACTTCCAGATCAGCGATATTCATCCCCAGCAATTCATTGTAAGAATAACCGGACTGGCTGGCATAACGGCTATTGATCTCCAGCAGCTTGCCTTCAGAATTAAAAATCCAGAAACCATCCAGCGTGGTAGCCAGAATGCTGCGGTAAATTTCGCTATAGTCGCGTAGCTCGATTTGATCGCTGACATCGGTCAGCATGATGTACAGCAGCGCCGGAGAGTCATCGGCCTGCTGATATAAATAATCAAGATAGGCGTAAAACAGCGCACCATCCGCTCGTAGCAAAGTCAGTTCGCACTGCTGTTTTTTGCCGCCGGATTCCCGTGCATATTGAAAATTGCGTTGCCAGCGGCCTTCATCTTCCGGCGCAACATAATCGGCAAAGCCCCGATTAATCAGGGTTTCCGGCTTTACGCCAAACAAGGCGGCCCCGGTGATGTTGATGTCTGCAATGATGTTGTCATCGGTCAGGGTCAGATAACCGATCGGAGCGAAATTATATAAATTGAGATAGCGATTGCAGGATAGCTCTAAAGCCAGAGATGCAGACTGTAACCCGGCATTTTGATTTTTCGGCTCAGCCTGCTGGGTTTTCAGTTGGTGAGTCAGGAGATTATCAGAATCAGACACGGAATAAACTGTTTGGAAAAAAACTTTTTAACGCTTTGCAAAAAGGCGGACAGCCTTGCACTCTCCGCCCGGATAAAAACTTACTCTGACAATCTGGCCCGAATCCGCTGGTAAGCTTCTTTCAGCTCCTCCCCCACCACTTTGGCCTTGGCAATCGCATCTTCAGAAACTTCCACAGCGTCATTAGCTGCTTCTGAGGCTTTTTCCGAGATTAAATCCCATTTTTCATCCAGATCATTAAATTCATCCTTAATATCCATCGAAGCCAAATGCAGCTTTACCATCAGCTCATCACGCTCAGTTTTTAAGGTTTCGACCAAATCAGAAAGTTCTTTTTGTAATTCCATCATGCACCTACTCTAAGTTTTAGCTTCAAAATTAATAAATCTCTAACATTTTATGTTTTTACTTTATCTAAAGTCACGCATTTTTCAAGCGTTTCAGTCCCACCAGAAAAACCAGATTTTGCCATCCAGCAAGGTCGAGGCTAACGCGGCGATCGTCTGTGTACCCTGATAAACAATATCCGGGCAATAAATAAACTGCTGCTCGGCCAGTTGCAAAGCCTGCTGTTTGGTTGTCGGTGGATTTTTAACTTCCAGTTCAATCACATCGGTCGTAATTCCTACCACGCTGATGCCGTATTTTTCATCCCAATACTTAAAAATCGCCGCGTGTTCTTCAGGATTCGGGCAATCATTCCAGCTGCCGGTTTTTAAAAACGCCGGAATCATCCAGCTTTTCACCACCGGAACCAGCGCAATATAAACTTCCGGCTTCGGTTCACCGGAAACAATATCCAGATGCACGGTGATGTCATTGGCAGGCTCAAAATCCTCCCAGTCGCCCGGCGTGGTGTCGTAATATTCCGGGTCTTGAGCTTTGCGCTTGATGAACCATTGCTCGGCATCAATTGCCTCCGCCTTCTGTAACAGCTGCGCAAATGAAGCCTGAATATAAGACATGCTTTCCATGCTGGAATCTATTTCCTCTTTATCACCCAAAATTACCGGAATTACTCCAGGCGTGGCTTTAAGTTCCTGATATTTTTTGACAGCCTCTTTGCCGCTGACTTTGATCACTTCGCAGGGAAAATCCATTGTTTAACTCTCTCGCTTGATATAAAAAAGGAGCGCAAAAACTTTTTGCACTCCTTGTCACAACTACTGAAATCTTCGCAAAACTATTTTTTCTCAGCTGGCGGAGGCGGCGCAGGATGCCCCATTTTCCGCTGATGATGTTTAGCCATCCGGTCGGCGATATGCGCTTTCATTACTTCCAGTTGCTGGTCTTTCAAAGCCTGCTGTTTTTTCGGGTCTTTTTCCGCCAGAATCTTGTTGGACAAGTCGTGCATCAACAGCATATGCGCCTGCATTTCTTTCAAATGCTCAGGGCTTAACATGTCCCCCATCATGTCGCCGTGCATTCCCTGCATTGGCATTCCTTGTTGCTGCCCCATTCCCGGCATTGGCTTTCCCATGCTGGCCATATCCTGTTCAGCTGCATAAGCCGTGATGCTTAATGGGATTGTCAATAAACAAACTGCGATTGCGTTATAAATGTGTTTCATGATGTACCTCATAAATTGATTGCTGTAATGGTTGTCTCTAACACTTTATTGATGCCGCGAAGTATCGGTATTCATGGTACCTTGGGCATGACTTATCGCATAAATTCCATTCTGCATTTTTATCCTATCATAAATCACCTGGGTAGGAGCCAACCAAACCACGCCGGGGCCGGTGAAGGTTTGCAGCAAGCCTTCGCCGCTGGTGACAGACTGGAACAGGGTTTTGGCCGACTTTTCCGCCTGAAAGGTGACGCTGGCAGTTCTGACAAAGGCAAAATTTCCGTCCACCGACAATTTCTCTCCTGCCGCCAGATGATACATCAGTAATTCCGACGGCGGCACAGGTGACACCAGCACCACAATCCCGGTGCCTTTGGCCTGGGTTTGGAAAAAACCTTCACCGCCAAAAATGGCACTGGAAATGTTTTTCTGGATTTTCGCGCTGACTTCCATATCCGCTGAAGCGCAATAAAACGCGCCTTTATCAAAAATCAGCGCGTCATCATTAATATTGAACAGCAAATAATGGCCAAAAGTCGGCTCTAAAAACACTTCCCCGGTGCCGACAATTTTGGACTGGAACAGGGTTTCACCGGTGATAAACTTGCGCATCAAGCCTTTGGTAAGGCCCTGGGTGCTCGATTCCAGCTGCAATTTCCCTTTCATAAAATACAGCGCTCCCGGCTCCAGCATCATCCCGCTGTTTTCCAGCTTAATCCGCACCATTTTCAAATGGATTTTGGCCTGATTGGCAAAGAAAACCTTTTCTGCGGTATTTAAATCATCCGAACCTTGCAGCGATTTATATTGCACAATCTCAAAGGTTGCACCGGGAATTCGTTCACTTTCGACCACTTCAAAAATATCATCTGGATTGCTCATAAATAACCTTTCATCTTAGCGTTTGGATTGAAAATTGAAGCCGGTTAAGGTTAATCACCGAACTTAATCGAAGCAATAATGTTCTGTAAATCAGCCCGGCATTCTTCAAAATGCTCGGTTTCAGCTGCGGCCAGCATATTCAGATAATAGTTTTCTCTGTCATATCCCTGATAAATAATGCGTTGGTGTCCGCCTTTCTGGCCTTTTTCGGTCAGTTCCCAACCCCGGGTAAACTGCACTTTTTTACCTTTTTCCATCCCTGATTCATCACGGCGTTTGGCAGAAATGTTTTTACCAAGCTTGATGTCCTGGGTTGCACTGTTTAACGAGGCAGTAACGGAAGCTTCAGCAGGAAAATCCGCCTGCATCCGGGTCATGTTAATTTGAAAGCTACAGGTTTTTTTCAACGGTTGCGCCATAAACAGCACCATATCGGAATTGACGTCACCGCTTAGTTTTTCCCAGCCTGCGGGAATGGTGAAAGAAAAATGCCGGTCTTTGTTGCTGTAAGTGACCGCCTGGGCTGGCGCTTTTTGCTCTTTGGCTTTAGCTTTCGCGGCATTTGCGTCACCCCAAAAAAGAGGGGAAAGCAACGCCCCGACTACTAAAAGTGCGAGTTTATTTTTCATGATGAATTATCCTGTGCTGAGGTTAAACCAGAAGATAGATTCTCGTAGATTCAAGCGGTGAGCGCAATGTATTTAAACGGTGGTTTTCTGGGTTTCGGCAACGAAAATTCTGGCCGTTTGCCATTGCCGCATTTTCTCCAGATTCTCTTGCCTGATGCGCCAACCGGCCAGCTATTTTAAAATCTTGTTTAACTCCGCTGTTACGCTGTTACTTAACGAGCTGTTGCCATGTCGGTCTGGATGGCACAACTGCCTGACTTTCTGCATTAACTGTTTATCAAAATGACCGGCAGTTTTGGCATCAATTTTATTTTTTGCCTGTAGTTTGGTGATTTCTGACTTGAGTTTTGAGACTTCCAAATTCAGATCGGCCACCTGTTTTTCCAGTTTTTTCGAGTATTCCAGTTTGGATTTAAAAATGGCAAAAGCGCTATCCATTTTGTTTCCCAAAATCTCAATGCACTCAATGGTATTATCCAGCGGTGTTTCAAAAATTTCTGATTCTGAAGAAGGGCTCATTCTTTAATTCTCTCTTACGCTTTCTGTTTTTTAACTCAAAGTAAGTCAAACACCTGACCGTCATCCAGTTGTTTAATCGGTAATATTGAAAAAATTCGCCGTTCTGGCAAATTCCGGCGCGGCGATTTCCTGCGCCAACCCCATCTCTTTGGCTTCATCGGCAGTGAAATAGTGCAAATCCGCAGAAGAAAAGTAATGTTCCAATACCGCAGTCGAAGCGTTGGTACAGGTTTTAAATATCTCCACAAACGCCTGACGGTGAATCTGGCTCAATTTGCTCAAGGCGGTGAAATCCACAAACGACATGCTTTCCGGGTAAGTGGTGGAACTGCCATGCAGCATAAAAAACGAATGTGACAGACTATAGCGTTTCGCCCCGCTGCAATAAAGCAGAGCCGCCGCTGATTGCACATTGCCGGTGTTATAAGTGGTGATTGAAATCGGCAATTGTTTTAAATACTGATACGCGGCAATTGCTGCGTCGGAATCACCGCCGCTGCTGTTGATATTCAGAATAAAATCCTTTATCCCTTCCTGCATTTGTTTATGAATGTAAGAAGTCAAATCATTGGTTTTTTTTGAAGTAACTTTGCCGGCAAAATTGATAATCGCCTGAACTTTATTTTGCGCGGGCAATTTTGGCCTGTTAATCAGGATCTCTGCTTTATCTGCGGGCAGATAAACGTTTTGATGTTCAACCGGAGTGATGTTGTAAGTATCGGCGCAGCCTTGAAGCAGCGGCAGAATTATTAACACCAGAGCGATTAGTTTTTTGTCAGTCATAAATTAAAGTGGGTAAGCCAATTGAACCAAGGGCATTATAAATCATTCTCTGTGCTCTATTGCCGCTATTCAGCCCCGTGCTTTCCAGTTAGCGGCACAAAACTTACTCCCAGAATATTGTGCGTTTCAATGGTTCCATCGGCTTTTTTTTCCAATACTTTCAAATGCTGATGCGAATGGGGAAAGCCGAGCGGAATCACCAGCCTTGCGCCCGGACGCAATTGTTCAAGCAACGGTTCTGGAACGTGCGGCGCGGCGGCGGTGACGATAATGCCATCATAAGGTGCGTGTTCCGGCCAGCCAAAATAGCCGTCGTCCACACGAATGGCGATATTTTTATAACCGAGCCGTTTCAGGCGGTTGTCAGCCTGTTCTGCCAAATCGGGGATGATTTCCAGCGAATAAACCTGCTTCACCAGCTGACTTAAGACACTGCTTTGATAGCCGGAGCCAGTGCCGATTTCCAGAATCACATGATCCGGCCGGGGATTTAACAAATCACTCATTAACGCGACAATATAGGGCTGGGAAATGGTTTGCCCCAGGCCAATCGGCAGCGGGCCATTGTCATAAGCACGATAGCGCAGTATTTCAGAAATAAACTCATGGCGCGGCACCTGTTTCATTGCCGCCATTATCCTGGGATTTAACGCATCCCTGCCAATCAGATCGCGGGTTAAAGCCACTTCCATTTCAATATCACTCAGCATCCGCTCTACGTCATTCATTACGGTTCTCCAACAATATTTCGCCATTCACCAGATGGCATTCCAGATTCGCGCTGCAAAATGGCAAGAACAAGCAGCTTATCATGTCTCAGCGGTGTAAAAAAAGAGCTTTTCATTTCCTCATTTCACTGATTCTGGCGTTCAAAAACCTGAATTTTTTTAACCTATTGTGACACTTTTTCAGCTACGTTAGGATAAGCACTTCTCCCACAACTTTAACAAAGAGGTGCATGATGGATGAATATACAGAAGTTAGCAGTGAGTCGTGGTTCAGTCGCATTGCTGACTCTATCAAGGGAATTCTGTTTGGCCTGGTGCTGTTTGTTCTGGCTTTTCCACTGTTGTGGTGGAACGAAGGGCGATCTGTGGAACGTTACAACAGCCTGAAAGAAGGTCAAGGCATCGTGGTTTCTGTGCCGGCGGAAACGGTTGACCCGGCAAACACTGGCAAGCTGATACATACCCAAGGCATGGCAACCACTCAGGAAACCTTGCAGGATGACGTGTTTGGCGTTGCCGTGCCTGCCGCTCTCAAACTGGAGCGGGAAGTTTCGATGTATCAATGGAAAGAATCCGAAAAAACCGAAACCCATGAGTCAGTCGGCGGCTCAAAAACCACCACCAAAACCTATTCCTACGATCTGGTCTGGAGTAACCGCGAAATCAATTCCAGCCAGTTTAAACAATCGTCAGGACATAGCAATCCCGCCATGCGTTATAAAAGCCAGACAATTCAGGCGCAAGACGTGAGTCTGGGGGCGTTTAAATTAAATCCGATTCAAGTTGGCAAAATATCGGGCGAACAGGATTTTAGCGTACAGGGTCTGGAAGCCCCAGCACAGTTAGGCGGTGAGAATTTGACCGTCACCGCCACAGGTTTTTATTTGGGCAATAATCCCGGCAATCCGCAAGTCGGCGATTTGCAAATCCGTTTTAAAGTGGTCAAACCCAGCAATATCAGCATTGTGGCACAGCAGCAAGGCAACAGTTTCAGTGCTTATCAAACCCAGGCCGGCAGTGACATTGACTTGCTGGAAATGGGGTTGATGGATGCAAACGCGATGTTTAGTGCGGCACAACACGAAAATGACATTATTACCTGGGCGATTCGGATTGGCGGATTTTTGCTGATGTGGCTGGGCCTGGCAATGGTGCTGAAACCTTTATCCGTTTTGGCGGCAGTATTGCCGTTTTTGGGTGATTTGATTGCAATGGGCACAGGGATTTTCGCGTTCTTGCTGTCGTTGCCGTTTACCATGTTGACGATTGCCATTGCCTGGATTGCCTACCGTCCGCTGTTGGCAGGCAGTTTGATTGCTATCGCGGTGATTTGTGTGGTGTCGATGAAGTTTATGCCGCGCCGCCATACCAGTCTGGCTCACACTTAAGTTTTTTATCCGTAGAGACGCGATTAATTGCGTCTCTAGCAGCGGAAAAAACTTATCTGAAACGACTTAACCAGACTTGCACAGTCTCATTAGTGGTGTCCAAAACCAGCGCCGGACAAACGCCCAGCAGCAACACCAGCAAAACCGGCACAGTCAGCAGCCATAACTCGCGCGGGCGCAAATCCTGAAGCTGTTTAACCGGTTCATGTAGAATAGCTGCCCAAAACGCTTTACGCATAAATAACAAGATCGCCGCCGCGCCTAAAATTGCACCGCATAAGCCGATAATACCTAATCCCAAATGATTTTTTAACACGCCGATAAGCAGCAGCAATTCCGCCGGAAAGCCGCTGCTTAAAGGAATGCCGATACTGGCCAAAGCGAATAAAAAGAAAAGCACCGTCAAGCGCGGCACCACTTTCGCCAAGCCGCCTAAATGGATTAACTCGGTTGAACCCAAACGTTGCTGCATGAATCCGGCGATTAACATCAAACAACTGGCAATAATACTGAAATTGAGCAGTTGAAAAACCGCGCCTTGCACAGCTTGGGCGTTCAAACTGGCGATTCCGACAATCACCAGGCCAACATGACTGATGCTTAAATAGGCCAACAGCTGACGCAAATTGCTCTGTTGCAGGGCAATCAATGCCGCATAAACCAAAGTCACCGCTCCTAATAATGCCAACAGCCAGCCGTATTGATGCGCGGCATTCGGGGCTAATGGCAAGGCAAAACGCAACAAACCAAACGCGCCTAATTTCAAGCCGGTTAATAACGCTGTCAGCTGGGTCGGAGCCTCCATCACCACCGTTGGCAACCAGGTATGAAACGGCGCGAGCGGGGCTTTCACCGCAAAACCTAATACCAATAACAAAAAAACAATCGTTTGCGTGTGATTATCCATCGGTGTTTGTAGCAACAGAGGAAAACTGAAACTCAAATCACCGCCCATTTTTTCAGCGTGGTTTATCGCCAGCATAATAATCGCGAACAATAACGGCACGCCGCCACACAACATAGTTAAGGTGTATTTCAAAGCAGCGGCGCGGCGTTGTGCTCCAATTCCCCATAATCCAATCAGGAAGAAAATCGGCGGCAGCGTGGCTTCCCAAAACAGGAAAAACAGCAGAAAATCTAACGCCGTAAACACGCCTAGCGTTACGCTTTCCAGCACTAATAACAAGGCGAAATGCAGGCGGGTTAAATTCTGCACGCTGTTCCATGAAGCAACAATGGTTATCAGCGTTAATAACGCTGACATTGGCAAAAATAATACTGAAATCCCATCCACACCCAGCATAAAATCAGCGTGTAAAGTTGAAATCCACGAATATTTTTCCTGCCACTGAAAATCGCCATTCAGATTATTAAACGAAAACAAAATCAGCAAGGTTAGGATTAATTCCAGACTGGCGGTGATAACGGCTATTTTTTTTGCCAGATTTATTTCATTCACAAACGCAATGACAATCGCACCGAGCAGCGGCAAAAAAATAATTGAACTTAATAAGGGAAAAAGAGGAGGAGCAATCATGGTTATTTTTTTTAATATCGTAGGGTGAGGTTATTTAAGATTGCCAATGATAAATCTTGTTTATTTTCTCTTGCTTATCAAAACACACACTTAAAAAGTCAGCGTCAATTTTCAGACCGCTACAGTTACCAAGATGATAATTGATACAAGACTGCTTTTCTGGATATGTGTATTCTGATTTTCCCAATAATTGAATAACAGCATTGCGCGATGCTCCAATAAGCAAGTAGTTTTCTTCTAAATCCTTGAACATCCCGCCACGCACACATTCACTTATGCAATAAGCATCATGTTTTTTGCAATTGGTAAAGGCTGAAGACCAAACAGGCTGATTAAAGTCTGTCCCTCTAAATGGCAAGTCATGCCAAAAAAAATCTATATTCATCACAAAAACAACGAGTAAGAAAAATAATACTCCTAATAAAATCGTAATCCATTTGATGATTTTGAGCACTATGGTACGCATCAAGGTTCAAGTTTTGGGTAAGATTTGCTAATGCTGGCAGCTTTTTTATCAATAAAATTCATTAACGGCGTGGTATCAAAACCCGTACCTATCAATAATAGACTGATGGTGATGGCAATAATCCGCTCCCGCATAATGGGGTGATGCAAACTGCTGTAAGGCTTTACCGCCCGTGCGGAATGGGCAATAAACACCCGCTGGAAGACCCATAATAAAAACGCGGCGGCTAACACGTTGCCGATTAAAATCGCAATCGCCACCAACCAGCCGTGTTGTTCAATTGTGCCTTCAATCAGTAAATGTGCCGCATCAAAACCGGGGGTGCCGGGCATCACAATAGTGCTCAGGGCTGAGATTAAAAATAGCAAACCGATTGGGGTGTTGGTATCAAACAATTCACCGAGTCGTGGAATGAAAGCGGTACGGGTACGTTCGTAAATCAGTCCGACACTGAATAACATTCCCGCTGTTGCCAAGCCGTAAGTCAGCGACAATAAAATCGTGCCTTCCAGACCGTGTTCATTAAATGAAAACAAACCGATTACCAACATGCCGGTTTGACTGAGAACAGCGAAAGCCAGCAGCCGTCGAATATTGATTTGCATCAAAGCCAGCAATGCGCCGTAAAAAATGCTGATAAGTCCGAGCACCACAACGAAATCCGCCCATTGTTCCGCAACCTGTGGTAATAACGGCAAAATGAAACGAATTACCGCATAAATGCCGAGCTTTAAACCGACCATAAAAATCGCCGCACTTGCTACCGTACCTTGTTCCAGTAATTGCGGCAACCAGCCATGAAACGGAAACAGCGGCATCCGAATCGCAAAACCATAAAACAGCAAAATAAAAATCAGGGTGTGATGATGCAAATGGCCGTTATTTTGTACCAGCGTCAGCCAGTCAAAACTGGAGGCGGCATGAACATCGCTCAGGCCCAAACCCAGCACCAGAAAGCCGATAAAAGTCATCACCAGACCGCAGCCCCAATATTGCACCAGCCGGATCACCAGGTGCTGGCGATTCTGGCCGGTGCCGGCATGAAGGGTTAAATAAATCACCGGCGCCAGTTCGATAAAACACCACAGCCAAAACTGGATGATATTCAGCGCCGAAAACGCTCCGATTAACACCGCCTGATAACCGAGCAGAGATGCAATAAAACCTTTATCTTCGACATGACGGGTAATCAGGGTATAAATCAGCGCCAGCAAGGTCAAAATCACGGTCAGTGGAATGAATAACACATTCACCCCGTCCAGTCCGACCCGATAATGCAGGCCCAACAGGTCAAAGTGTTCTGCCAGTTGAATCCCGGTTTTGTTGGTATTAAAAACACAAAGCAAATAAACGCTGAGCAGCAGATTCAAGCCGGCACCGGCAAAGGCGAAACTCAGCGCCCGTTTTAGTGAGTCGGCATAGGCAATGGTAACCATCGTAACCAACGGCACCAGAGTAAGCGTGGTCAGTACCGGAAAATGCGCCGCCTCTGCCCAATGACTGATATTAATATCCAACGCCATGTTAAAAAGCCACCAGCAAAGTAATAAAAATGAATAACACCAGATAACGCGGTTTCAGTAAGTTGGTTTCCACCCGATTAGCAATGTGCCCCAATTGTCGCCCGACATCTATTGCATCTTTAGACACTCCTCGCAGCACAAAACGGGTTTCAAACCAGTTTAAAAGGCTGGCTGTCCATTGCGTGAGTTTTCCTGCCAAGCCGCTACCTTGCGCGAAAGTATCGTCAGTGTTATTCAACTGGGCACCGATTTTTTGTTCCTCAGCTTGGGCTAACGAGGAAATGGCACGCACGGCAGGTGCGGGTGAACCCATCAACGGGTCAATAATGTGTTTATCGAAATAGCTTAAATCATGGGCCAAACATAATAACGGCCTGGTCAAAATCCAGTCGCTGACAGGTTCCAGCCAAAACCGCTGCAAGGCGTAAGTATAAAAGCGGCTGTTGTTTGCCAGAATGGGCGGCACCGGTTTAATGGGATTATTGGCAACATTCACCAACAGTGAAGGCGCAGTTAAAAACTGATAGGCGCGTACCATCGCATGAGCGCACAAGTGCCAGGCCGCAAATTGCCACCAGCCTAAGCCGCATTCCAGAAACAATAAACCCAATTGTGCAGAGGTGGCGAAAATCAGCGAGCTTTTGATGTCAGTTTGGGTTAAGCCTACCAAGTAGGCATAAATTGCGGTGAATAATCCCAAAATAGCGATAAGAGCCATCACCAGCGGCGCGTGTTCCAAAATCGGACGGATTAAAAACAATAAATACACGCCGGAATGAATCATCACCGCACCGTAAAATATCGCACTCGAAGGCGTTGGCCCTTCCATTGCCCGTGCAACCCAAGGCGTAAACGGAAATTGTGCGGATTTCACCAACGCGGCAACAGCAAAACACAAGGCAAGCAAATTGGCCTGATTGTCAGAAATTTGCTGGGTAAAGGAATTAATTTCCAGCCAGTCGGTGGTGTGAAAGTAAAAATAGCAAAGACTGATGCCGGCGATAAATCCGGCATCGCCAATCCGGTTGGTGATAAAGACCCGCGTGGCGTTGTGGGCGGCGGTGGGTCGGTCGTACATATACGCGATTAGCAGGTATGAACAAAGCCCTGCAATTTCCCAGCCGATAAATGTGCCGACTGCGTTGGCGGATAAAACCAGCATCAGCATTGCCGCTGAAAATAAACTCAGCACAAAAAAGAAACGATGAAATCCTGCTTCGCGGTGCAAATAATTTATCGAAAAGCGTGTGACGATAAACAGCAACACGCTGAATAATGCGGCGAGTTTTACGCTGAAACCATGCGTGATAAAACTTAGGCTAATAGAAAAATCATCCACTTGCAGCCATTCACCGACTCTGATTGAATCGGGATTTTGTCCGAGTAAATCAGTGGTTAATAAAATCAATGCGCAAAGACACGATAAACCGATGGCGTAATTGGCAATGCGGGCGGTGGTTTTCTCGCACCGTTCTCCTTCGAGAATGCCGAATAAGTGCAAGCTGCCGATGATTATGGCGGCGAGGAAAGGGAAAAGCGGAATGAAAGAGACTAAATAATTCATGTTGTTGGTTGGATTCACTCTATGTGGATTGCCTTATCTCGCCGCGTTACTTGATTGTCTTTCTACAAATTTTCCATCAACAAATTTATGCAAAACACTGGCTATCAAGGCTTGATAAGGAATACCTTCAGCCAATGCCAGTTTTTGAATTTCCAACAAATCACGGTTAGCAAGGCGAATATTAATTTTTTTGTCGTGTTTAAAAGTCGCTTCGGCAATTTGGTTGTGTTTGCTGATTTGTTTTTTGACATCAGGAATTGACTTAAGTTCTCCCGCTTCAAAGGCTGCTAAAATTTCTTGTTCTTCGTCGTCTAACACATAACTATTCATAATTTTTCCCTCCAAGATATTTTTTCGTAGCTTTGCGGCTAGGAATGATGGTTTTTAAGAATATTTCCTGTTCGGATTCGATATAAGGGACGAGGTAAATGTAATCATTGACGGCGACAACCGAAATCATTTGGTTTGGGTATTGCGCTTGATTGGGATGCGGGTAAATATCCAGTTCATCGCCGTTTTTAATGTGAAAGATGATTTCTTCAAAGGATATACCGCGCTCCGTTTTCAAAACTTCATTCTTGTCTCGATTCCAGTTATATATTTTCATTTTCAATGTGAAAAAGCGTCACTCGATAAAATCGCAGCTGCGGTGTACGTTAAATCGGCCTACCAGCTTGCCAGTAAGAAACGATAGCCAAATTTCATTCAGCAACAGCCAAGCAAAAGCTTCACTTGCTATATTGCCAACGGTTGAAAATATAATCCACCGCTTCTTTCACATTCAAATCGCGCGTACCGCCGCCAGTTCTAACAAAAAATTTCGGGCTGTTGTTTTGTTCCAGAAACACAGGTCTTGCCGCCGGCGAAACAATCACTCGGCAAACCTCTTTATCATCAACGACATGAAATAACACATGCACAAACTGGCAAACATCACTGCCCAAATTAACCGCAACAGCAGTTATCAAGCTTTGTTCAAAACCGTCCTGATTCGGCTTTTTTAAGGTTTGATAATCTTTTTCCAAACCTAAAATTTCACCGTTATCCGCCACACCAATCAATAGCGTGCCGCCTTTCGGGCTGTTTAAAAATCCGGCCAGGGTTTTTAATACCACGCTTTCCAAAGCCTGGTTTGTCCGTCCTTCCACCATATCCCAGCGCAAAGAAGACTTAAACTCCAAAAACATGCTCTCGCCTTGGCGAATAATAGAAAGCAGGTCTTTGTCCAACTCGACTTTCAGATAATCAATTTGTACAAAGCGGTCGTGCAAAAATTTATAAAGCAACAACGAGACAATGCCCAAAATTGCGCCGATTTCGGCATAAAACAACATTAAAGTCGCATCATCATCCGAAAGATTTCCTATAAGTAAATACAGAATTTGTCTGGACATGTATTCAACAGAGGACAACGGATTCTCTGATATTTTGCTGGCAGAAATATAATGATAGCTTGGTGCTAGTAGCACCACTCCAATCAGTTCCCCAATCAGAGCGGCAACAACATACAGCTTTAACTGTTGCCGCCAAATGGACAGCATAATGAGGAAAAATCTTTTCATGATAGGTTCAAAAGCAAAATAATAAATTTAAGTAACTGATGTTACGCAGTCCTTAAGCTTTGCAACTCAGCATAAGCCTGTTGGGTTGGCCTAATAAGAAACTTCGCTCGCAAAGCAAAGTGGTTCATTTTGTGTTTTAACTTCAAGCATTCCAACTTAAAAACCTCATAGATTGACATAAAAACATGATTGTTTTGGCTTGTACAATTGCGGCTTGGGCTAAGGGGCGGAAATAGCGACAGAAATCATAGTAAACCTACTTTGTTAATCACTTTTTGAGAAATTTTAGTTTCAATAAGTTATTTATGTAGGATGGGTAGAATACAGTGAAACCCATCATTTGCGGTTGTTGCGTGGCTGCGATGGGTTTCGCTATCGCTCTACCCATCTTACAAGTTGCTTGGCTGATTAATATATTCCAACACGTCATTTAAAGATGAACGAATCTTGTCTTTAAATTGCTCATTTACAAGATTTTCATGGTCTCTTATTCTAGATAAATAAGTTTTCATCGACATTCTACTTTTGTGAT
>CAIQWF010000083.1 GCA_903875455.1 uncultured Pseudomonadota bacterium | reverse complement strand
TCAGGTGGCCGAGTTACAAATTCGTGCCGCTCTATTAAATCGTTTCACTTATCTTGGCACACCCATGACAGTTGCTATAGCATAAAACTGTTTTGGGGTTGGGGAGGCTTGGAACAAATTTGATTTGTGCAACAAAGCCACCGCCAATGACAAATCAAAATCAAATTGGTCGCGCAAATTTGCTTGCCGCAAAGCCTGTTTGATTTTCCGATATTCAGCATCGAAACCAACCCGCGCCTTATCCCAAGGACTTGCCGCTAAAAATAAAACTCTTTTGTTTGCCATTATGTGACTCGCTTGCGTAGTAAAAAACAACACGATTCAACAGATTTTACGATGAACAGGATTAATCTTGTTAATCCTGAAATCCGTGTCATCGTGTTCAAAATTGATTTAATCCGCTTTCTTATTTTTCCAGGTAATGCTGACTTTAAAAGTCGCCTCGGTTTCCGCCGCAGCAAAAATTATCCCAGTTTTGCCGCCCAGTTTAACGCCAAACTCCAGATTGATTTCATCCGGGGTATTAATATCTTTCAGCGAATCCAACAGCGCATTTCCCACCGGCGCAATCTTTGCAAACACCCCTCTAAGTTCGCGCGGCACCGGAGTTTCATCCTCATCGCCACGACTGCTGCGTAAACGCGACTCAGCCTCTTCAGCCCCTTGAATGCAAATCAGCTGGCCATCCAGTTCAAATTCCAATATGTTTTTCATAATCACCTCGTAAAATGTTTAAGTTATTTATCTTCAAATCCGATTACTAAAACCAGCACTCAAGATTTCAGCTCTGCGAGTAATTGGGCAAAGTTTTTTAATGTTATCTTTAAAGAAGCCAAATCAAACAACTCAGCCTGCTCCATTAATTGCCGCGCCCAAAGCTTTAACACCTCACAATGATGATGCTCGGCCAAATCCAGCAAAACCTGCCCCAAGTCTATCATTGCATCAATATTTAAAATTTCGCTGTTGCACCAGCTGTTTATCAGCTCACTATAATCGGCCTGCAAAACGGCATACAGCTGTTGCCGGTTTTCCAGCGGCTGATCACTGGCTTCGGCAATAATCTGTTCCACTTTTTCCTGCAAATTGTCATCGTGCCGCAAAAATAACTGCATTGCCTCCAGCAACTTGGCTTTAATCAGCGGTTTGTTGACCTGCAAATCATAAACCCCGGGCTGCTCGTGGGGCGCCAAAATCGAAGCGGTTATCATGATAATCGGAATCTGCGCCAATTTTGCTTGCTCCCTGATTCGCTGACAGACTTGATCCCCCGTTTCACCGGGCATTCTGCGGTCCATAAAAATCAGATCCGGCCTGTGCGCAGCTGCCAAATCAAAAGCCTGCTGGCCATTTTCCGCCTCAATAAACTCCAGATCAGGCTGATCCTGCAAATAGGATTTTATTAAACTGCGATTAATGGCAATGTCATCGACAATCAAAATTTTTGCCGGCTGAAAACGACAGGAGAAACAGCCAACATCAGGGTCTGGAGCAACAATCAATTCCTGTGCTGACACCTCCTCAATATTCGGTAGTTTGATGCTAAAACAGCTGCCGACATTGACTTTGCTGCTGACGCTGATTTGACCGTGCATTAAATCCAGCAGGCGTTTGGTAATTGTCAGTCCCAAGCCGGTGCCGCCATATTTCAGGCTTTGATTTTCCTGCTGGGTAAAAGCGGAAAAAATTTTCTGTTGCTGGTCTTCTGCAATTCCTATACCGCTGTCTTCAAGCTTAATCAGCAAATCAACCCGGTTGACAGCAACCCTTTCCATGCTGGCGGTCAAATGAATAAAACCCTGATGGGTAAATTTCACCGCATTGCCCAATAAATTTAACAGCACCTGCCGCAGCCGAATTTCATCAAGGATTAAATAATCCGGCATGTCGTCGGCTATTTTTACTTTAAAATCAAGGCTTTTATCAGTCAGTTTCTGCATAAAAACACTGCTGATTTCAGCAAACAATGGCTTTAGCGCCACCGTGTCATAATTTAACTGAAATTTGCCCGCTTCAATCTTGGACAAGTCCAGAATATCGTTAATCAGTTGCAGCAGGGTTTTGCTGCTGGCCTTGATCGACTCCAGATAATGACGCTGCACCTGGTCTTCGATAATGTCATACAAAATTGAGCTAAAGCCCAAAATTGCGTTCATTGGCGTGCGAATTTCATGGCTCATGTTGGCCAGAAACTCGCTCTTTGCATGATTGGCTTTTTCGGCTTCCAGTTTTGCCTCTTTAAGGTTCTCTTCCTGCTGCTTGGCTTCGGTTATGTCAACAGAAATGCCTATCAAATACAGCGGCTGTTCTGCCTTGTCAAACACCGGTTTTTTGTAGGTGTGCATAATTCTTTGCGTTTGCAGGGCGAAATTCCACACTGACTCCTCAACTTCGAGCACCGCGCCATTGGCAAAAACCTGCCGGTCGCCCATTAAAAAGGCCTTGATTTGCTCTGGCGGAAAAATATGATCGCCAACGGTGTTATGCAACTGGGAAAAACTGATTCCCCACTGCGCTTCGCAAGCGTTATTCATCATCATAATCCGGCTTTGCGCATCTTTAACAAAAACCGCTATCGGCATCACATCAATGATTTCCTGCAACCGTTGCTCACTGGCTCTCAACGCATTTTCCATCTGTTTGCGCTGGCTGATATCGCTGAAATATCCAGCCAGTAACGGCTTGCCATTATGAAGGATGTAGTTGGCGGATACTTCCACCGGAACTTTGTCGGCGGTGGCGGTTTTATGATAGGCATCGAACAGCAGGTGTTTCGATTCTGCCAGTTTTTTCAGCAAGCTTTGCATTTGGGCCTGATCTGCATCACAGGTCCAGTCAGAAAAAGAGGTCGTCAGCAACCGCTCCTTGCTCAGGCCAAAATGCTGGCAGGCGGCATTGTTGACAAACAGCAGTCGAAATTTATCATCAGGATCAAGAATAAAAACCGGGTCGGCACTGTATTCAATCAAGGAGTTCAGCAGTTGCAGTTCCTTATCCTGACTAAACAGGGTTTCTGCGGCTGAATTCAAGGCGAAAATCAGGTTTTTCAGTTCGGTTGTAGAAGGCTCAAGGGCCAGATTTTTTTGATGTTTTGTCGGTAAAGTGCTGGCAAAACGGGTGGCCTGCCTGATATATCGAATCGGACGACGCAATAGCAGTGAAATAATGGCGATAGAGATAATGATGGAAATCAGTGCCGCCAGAACTGTACTTTGCAAAACCTGGGCTTGTCGGGTTTTGATATCGGCCAGAGACACGTTCATCTGCACCCAGCCTAATAAACTGCCGGCCTGAATCGGCGCCCAGACCGTGATATGATCGGCAGCAATGCTGGACTGCAATTGGGTTCCCGCTGGCACTTGCACGGTGCCGCCATAGCTCAGGCTAAGTTCTTGCCCTTGCTGATGCGTTGCCTGTATTACAATTGTATTGTTGCCATTAACAACTCGCAGATTGGTGATTGAGCGATGCGTTGCTAACAGTTTGACGGTTTGCTCAATACCGACGTAGTTTTTAATAATCAAATCTGAAGTAACCGCCGCCGCAGTGCTGGTTACAAGCGCCAGAGCTTCCTGATAAGCGGCTTGCAAACCTTCATTGCGCTGTTGATAGGCGATATATCCGCCTAAGGTGCTGACTGAAATACTGATAGCAAAAGCAGCCATCAGTACCAGGCGAACATGAAGGCTTTTCGGCAACAAACTCAAAACCTCTCCAACAAAACAGATTTATCAAGCACAGCGTGTTCAGTTTTAATTGTGCCGTTTTGGCCGGGCTTCTCAAATGCGGACAGAGAAAATTTATCCATCAGTTAGACCCTTTAGCGTGATGAGGACTATTTTTTAGCCTTGTCTGGTTTTCGCGTTTTGCCATCCAGCTCAAAGGCCAGTAAATTTTCATAAATAACTTCATAAAATGATTGATTTATCACCATGCAAAATGGATTCTAAAACATTTTTAGAGAAGGTATGGCAAAAAAATCAGCAGACAGCAAAAGAGTGGTTAAATTCGCTTCGGGAATGGCTAACCCCAGCTACTTCAATAGACAGAACGAGCCAAAATTTGGGGATTTTTCGATGGGAAATAAAACAGGGCAAAGTTACACTTGGCAGATTTTTATCAAGACGCTGTAATAAGTCGGCGCGTTTCAATAGGAAACTCCCACGCCGAAACGTGGGAATCGTAACCTTGGTGAATTAACCAATATTAATCCCGTAGCGATTGCAAGCGGCAGCCAAACCGCCGGCATAACCTTGGCCAACCGCAGAAAAACGCCATTCGCCGTCTTTTTTGTAGATTTCGCCAAAAATCATCGCGGTTTCAATCGAATAATCTTCGGTTAAATCAAACCGCACAATTTCTACACCGGTTTCATCGTTTACCACCCGGATGAAAGCATTTTCGATTTGGCCAAAGTTCTGATGTCTGGCGTCGGCATCATGAATCGTCACCACCACCGAAATTTTATTGATGTCCGGTTGGGCGTCCAGTTTAGTCAAATCAATTTTTATCGCCTCATCGTCGCCTTCGCCTGCGCCGGTGCGATTGTCGCCGGTATGTTCAACTGCACCGTTTGCCCCTTTCAGATTGTTATAAAAAATAAAATCCGAATCATTTCTGACTTTTTCTGCCGCATTCAAAATAAAAACCGACGCATCCAGATCATAATCGCCGCCGTCAGTGGCTCTGGCATCCCAACCTAATCCCAGCAAAATTTTCTTTAAGCCGGGGTTCTCTTTAGACAGTGAAATCCTGCCGCCTTTGTTTAATGATACAGCCATGATGTTTCCTCACACTTAAGTTAAGCCACGGTGTGGCGAAGGTTTTAGACATTAATGCCCAACAAAGACAAGATTACAAACAATTACCGCGTTTAATGCAAGCGATTCAAAAAATATCGTCCGCAACTCAAGCCAGGTTGCAGTTTGCCATCTGTGCTTGCCCTGAATCTAATCCCAAAAGCAGGTATACTATCGGTTTTTTATTGCGATGAGATTAACGATGAGACCAAGCGGACGTAACCCTGACCAGCTACGAGAAATTAAATTTACCTGTGGTTTTACCAAACATGCCGAAGGCTCGGTGCTGGTTGAATTTGGCGACACCCGGGTACTTTGCACCGCCAGCATTGAACAGGGGGTTCCGCGTTTTTTGAAAGGTAAAGGTGAAGGCTGGGTTACCGCAGAATATGGGATGCTGCCGCGTTCCACCCATGAAAGGATGAAGCGGGAAGCCAGTCATGGCAAACAGGGCGGACGGACTTTGGAAATTCAGCGCTTAATTGGCCGGTCGTTACGGGCTGCGATTGACTTGAAAGCCTTGGGCGAAAACACCATCACGATTGATTGCGATGTGTTGCAGGCTGATGGCGGGACTCGCACAGCGTCAATTACCGGCGGCTTTGTAGCCTTGTCTTTGGCGGTGAAGAAAATGCTGGCAACCAATCAAATCAAAAAAAATCCGCTGCACGGGCAAGTGGCTTCGGTATCGGTTGGGATTTTTGACGGTGTGCCGGTTCTGGATCTGGATTATGCCGAAGACAGTAATGCCGAAACCGATATGAACGTAGTGATGAATGACATGGATGCGTTTATTGAAATTCAGGGCACCGCAGAAGGTCATGCCTTCAGAAAAGACGAGCTAAATGCAATGCTGGATTTGGCGGCGGCGGGAATTAATCAATTACTGGAAAAACAACGTATTGCTTTAGAGGCTTGCTTATGATTTGGAAAAAATCATAAGCATTGTTTTGCAGCGTCCATAGTCGTTTTTTTTCCTGTCTGAAACCAGCGTAAACATTGACTTTCTGTGTTTTGTCGTTGTTTTGTGTCCATAATTGTGTACATGATAGCCTTATGGACACACGGCAATTTATATGGACCCACTCATGACACTAACTAATCTTAAAAATCCCTAAAGCCTAAAGATAAACTCTATCAGGTAGCAGATAGCGAAAGACTGGTTTTAGATGTTCACCCAACTGGCAAAAAAGTCTGGCGTTATCGTTACAGGATGCCGCAGCAGACAAAGCAGGAAAAGATGACGCTTGGAGAATATCCTGTTTTATCGCCGGCAGAAGCGCAGCTTAAAAAACTGGAATGTACAGACTCCCTTTAATTTTGTGGTAACGTCATCGAAAGCCACCGGCGGTAAGGATTTGCAAGCTCAAAAACCAGTCCTCTCTGGGCAAATGCCCATTTTCAACCTGAACACCACATCGCCAGGCATTTTTAGCCCGCCGCTGATAAGGGACAAAGTTATACAGCAGCGCAAATCCATTCAAATGCTGTTTTTGGTGCGAACTGTTTTGATGAAAACCCTTCATGGCAAACAACTTTCGATCAATGCCGTTGTGCGCTTGATCCAGTGGTTATGTTATTTTTTCTTCTTTTGTCAGCGATACCCCATCAATGAGCACACAAATACAAACAGCTATTAAACAAGGCAGGAAAAGCTATAACCTAAAACTTCGTTTTGAAAAAACGCCTCATACAGAGGATATAGAAAAGTTGATTGCTGATTTGAACTAAAATGAAAGAAACCTTTCTGATTCTCCTCAGCACCATCTTAGTCAACAACTTTGTGTTGAGCAAATTTTTGGGTCTGTGTCCGTTCATGGGGGTGTCGCGAAAGCTGGAAACTGCGTTAGGGATGGGCTTTGCGACTACCTTTGTTTTAACGCTGGCTTCGGTGTGCAGTTATTTATTGAACCATTATTTGCTGATACCGTTTGAACTGGAGTATTTGCGTACCATCAGTTTTATTGTGGTGATTGCCGGGGTGGTGCAATTTACCGAGTTGGTGGTGCATAAAACCAGTCCGCTGCTGCATCAGGTTTTAGGGTTGTTTTTACCGCTGATTACCACCAACTGCGCGGTGCTCGGCGTGGCGTTGCTGAATGCGCAAGCGAGTCATAATTTTATTCAGTCCTCGCTCTATGGTTTTGGAGCGGCGGCGGGTTTTTCGTTGGTGTTGGTGTTATTTGCCGGTTTGCGTGAGCGGATTGACGCAGCGGATGTGCCAAAACCTTTTCAGGGCAGCGCGATTGCGTTAATCACGGCGGGTTTAATGTCAATGGCGTTTATGGGTTTTGCTGGATTAGTGAAAGGATAATCGAAATCGGCTAACTTTTTAAAATTTAAAGCCTTATTTCTGTCAGCTTTTCAACTGCCTTTTCTTTATGAAGTGGCTACACTAGACTTGTTGCACAAATCAAATTTGTTCCAAGCCTCGCCAACCCCAAAACAGTTTATGCTATAGCAACTGTCATCGGTGTGCCAAGATAAGTGAAGCGATTTAATAGAGCGGTACGAATTTGTAAATCGGCCACCTGACGATCAAAATCCCGCGCCATAATACGTTCACCTAATAGCTTAAAACCTCTGTACATGACAAAAATTTAGCTCGGCTCGGACTTCTGGTTAAACGCCAGAAAACAAAATAAGGCTTTA
>CAIQWF010000082.1 GCA_903875455.1 uncultured Pseudomonadota bacterium | reverse complement strand
GCACCGAAAAAAAGATTCCCAACACAATCGCCACACAGGAAAAATAAACTGCCAGTGCGATTTGCGAAATGGCAATGCCCAGCACGCGCGGAAAACCCAGGTAAACCAAGACATCGATGCCGAGCAGTTCCAGTCCTCTGATTTCCTTGTTGATAGACATATTGCCGATATCAACCGCCACCGCCGAACCGGAACGGCAAATCAGCACGATTGCAGTCAATAACGGGCTTAATTCCAAAGCGACAAAACGAATCAGCAAATTCACCACTTCTTTTTCAGAGCCGTAGGCTTGCAGGGCTAAAATCAGCTCTGCGGCACTTACGCCGATGGCGATACTCACCAGCAACATGGTCGGCAGAAATGAATCAATGCCGCTGAAAATAATTTGCGTGACAATCGAGTTTCTAATCGCGCCATTATGTTCGTTTTTGCAGACATATTTCACCCCGCGCCGAAGGACGGTACTGGCAAATAACACCAGTTCCAGCTCGGTGAGAATGGTGTTGCGAACACTGTAGCCCAGCCGGTCAATGAGTTGTAGCAAGAGTTTAATCATGGTGAGTATCGGCGAGGTTTTAACCGCTAAAGTTTTCTATTGACCTAGTTTAATCGGTTCATTGTAAGTGTATTCAAAAGGTGCTACAAATCTGTGCTTACAGTCTTGAACTTTGGCCCATTTTAACGTTATTTAATCCAGTGGTGGCAGTGATGAACGAAAAAAGAAGACCTTTAAAAACCCGCGAACTGGAGCTGGCGAAAAGGCTCGCTCGCTGGTTGAGTTCAAAAACCATTACCCCAAACCAGATTTCTCTGTTCAGTTTATTTTTTGCAGCAATGGCAGGAATTTGTCTGCTGGCCCTGCCAACTGCAATAGGTGCAGACCGCTGGGTGTTGCCGCTATTTAGTGCGGTGTTTATTCAGGGGCGGTTGTTGTGTAATTTGCTGGATGGGATGGTGGCGGTAGAAGGGGGCAAACAAACCCGCTCCGGTGAGTTGTTCAACGATATTCCTGACCGCTTTGCTGATGCGATTATTCTGGTTGCGGCAGGCTATGCCATTTCATTGGTGAGTTGGGGTGGAGCGTTGGGTTGGTGTGTGGCCTTGTTAGCGGTGATGACAGCCTATATTCGTACCTTGGCTGTCAGTGTTGGCGCTCCGATGAATTTTCAGGGGCCGATGGCAAAACCGCACCGGATGGCGTTATTGACCGCCGCCTGTTTATTTACTGCGGGAGAAAGTCTCTTAGGTTCACAACACTATGCTTTATTAATCGTTCTGTTGTTAATGCTGGCTGGCTGTATTGTCACTGTGTACCGGCGGATTATGGCGGTGTATCACTATCTGGAAAATCAGCATGACGCTTAATATTCCGCCTCATTCTCTTTACACGATGCTCGGTGTGCTTGGGCTATTAACCCTTGGCAGCGCTGTAACTATGGGGTTGGGATTAAAAAATCCTTCCCGTGATTACAGCGAATTACGTCTTAGAATCCGCTCCTGGTGGATTATGGTGACGATTTTGTTTCTGGTTTTGGTTTCAAGCAAAACTACCGCCATTGTGTTTTTTGGCTTTTTAAGTTTTTTAACCCTGAAAGAGTTTCTTTCCATCGTTCCCACCCGTCAAGCTGACCGGCGGGTGATTTTCTGGACTTATCTCTCCATACCGCTGCAATATTACTGGGTGAGCATGGGCTGGTACGGGATGTTTATTATCTTTATTCCGGTGTATGTGTTTTTGTTTTTGCCGATGCGGATGATTTTAATCGGCGAAACACAGGGTTTTATTCATTCCGCCGGCTTGTTGCATTGGGCGGTGATGTTGACCGTGTTTGCGATTAGTCACATCGCCTATTTATTAACCTTGCCGGTGCTAAATGGCGCGGCCGGCAATATCGGGCTGGTGCTGTTTTTATTGTTGATGACGGAATTCAACGATGTTTGCCAATATATCTGGGGCAAAATGCTGGGCAGGCATAAAATTATTCCGAAAGTCAGCCCGAACAAAACCTGGGAAGGTTTTCTGGGAGGATTTATCAGCACCACAGTCTGTGCCGGCTATGTCGCGCCACTTTTAACCCCGCTATTGTTTGAACAAAGCTTAATCGCCGGCGGCATTATCGCGGTGGCCGGATTTGTCGGCGATGTGGTGATTTCGTCAGTGAAACGCGATTTGCATATCAAAGACAGTGGCAGTTTGATCCCCGGTCATGGCGGGATTTTGGACAGGCTGGACAGCCTGATTTACACCGCACCGCTGTTTTTTCATTTTCTCTATTATCTGGCGTATTAATCATGAAGCGGCTGCTGAAAATTTTAATCTTTGCACTGCTGATTAAACCTTTGGTGTTCATTGTGTTGGGATTGAATTTGCGCGGACGGGAAAAGTTACCCCACAACGGTCCTGCGATTATTGCGGCCAATCACAACAGCCATTTGGACGCGCTGGTATTGATGAGTTTATATCCGTTGAGTTTGATTCATAAAGTTCGCCCGGTTGCCGCCGCCGATTATTTTTTGTGCAACCGTTTTTTAGCCTGGCTGTCTTTAAATTGCATTGGCATTATTCCGTTTAACCGCAGCGGCCATGTTGATAAAGAGGCGTTGTTTGCCGATTGTCACGCGGCTTTGGATAACGGCGAGATTTTGATTTTATTCCCTGAGGGCAGTCGCGGCGACCCTGAAAAAATGAGCAAGATTAAAAAGGGTTTGTTTTATTTGGTGAAAGACCGGACTGATACGACGATAACGCCGGTGGTGATGTATGGATTGGGACGGGCATTGCCGCGCGGCGAGGCGTTGTTTGTGCCGTTTAACTGTGATGTGATTGTCGGAGATGTGTTGCAGTGTTTTCCGACTGCGAAAGAGTTTAATGAGAATTTGGCCAGAATTTTTGGGCAGTTGTTTGAATATTGTTTGACCCGGCATGAGGATGATTCAAACGTTTAGTTTTTTATAAGCTCTCTATTCACAGCTTTGATTTATTGCCAAGCAAATGATGGGAAAAGCCAAAACCTCGATATGAAACTAATTGGCAAAAAATGTGCGACTGAGGTTGCTGAAAATTTATCTAGCGGATTTGATGATTTTTTGCCGCGCTGGAATTATCGGACTCTGCCTGTGCGATATGTTTTTCCACACTCTAAACCACTTTATTTTTTATCAAAAAACATGAGGTAAAATACTCTCTGAATATTTGAACAGGATTTTCAGAACTAAAAGATGGAAAAATGATTATTGTGGACACCTTAAAATCCTGCAAATCCTGATTCAGACAAATTGACTTAACCCGCTGCCAATCCTGCAATGTTGTAGCCACAATCCACATAAGTGACTTCACCTGTGACACCTGAGGCCAGATCAGAACACAAAAACGCCGCAACATTGCCTACTTCATCAATTGTGACATTTCTTTTTAATGGCGCAGTATCCGCCGCTTTGCTCAGCATGGACTTGAAATTGTTAATTCCCGCCGCCGCCAAAGTTTTAATCGGCCCGGCAGAAACCGCATTCACCCGTGTGCCTTCCTCGCCCAAAGCCACCGCCATATAACGCACTGTCGCTTCCAGACTGGCTTTCGCCACCCCCATCACGTTGTAATTAGGGATTGCCCGTTCTGAGCCTAAATAACTCAAAGTCAACAATGAGCCGTTGCGGCCTTTCATCATCTCCCGTCCGGCTTTGGCCAAAGCGACAAAACTGTAAGCGCTGATGTCATGGGCAATCTGGAAGTTTTCGCGGGTAGTGGCGTTAACAAAATCACCATCCAAGGCTTCGCGCGGCGCAAAAGCCACGGAATGTACAATACAGTCCAGCCCGTCCCAGTGTTTAGCCAGCTCAGTAAAAACATTGGCAATCTGCTCGTCTTTGCCCACATCCAGTTCCAGCACAATATCGGATTCGCATTCGGTCGCCATGTCCTGCACCCGACTTTGCAGTTTTTCATTCTGATAGGTAAACGCTATCTCGGCCCCTTCCCGGAACATGGCCTTGGCGATTCCATAAGCGATAGAACGATTGCTGGCCAAGCCTACAATCAAAACCCGTTTGCCTTGCATAAAACCCATTATCATCTCCTCGTGTATTTATTGATAGAATATAGACAAGTATCTATGAGGCTTTATTTGAAGTCCAGTATTTTTGAGTATGTCAGCCACAACTAATCTCCACCAAAACAGGAAAGCCACAAAAATGAACGGGAAGATTTGCAGCAGCGAAAAATGTTGCCGAATACCAGCGACAATTAAACAGGCCGCGCTATGAAAAATTTTCCTGTTTTCGCTAAACACTCTTGGATTCTGCTCACTGTTTTATTAGCAAGTTGCGATGTGTCGCAACTTAATAGCCCTTATCCAGAGAATGAAGCCAAACAGGCTGTTTTATATTCAACTTTTAGCGAGCAACCCAAACATCTGGATCCTGCCATTTCCTACAGTGCCGATGAATACCAGATTATCGGCCAGATTTATGAGCCGCCATTCCAGTATCACTACCTGAAACGCCCTTACCAGATTGTGCCATTAACCGCAGCGAAAATGCCGGTGGTACGTTATCTGGATGCACAAGGACAACTGCTGGGGCAAAATCCTGAGCCTGGAAAAATTGCCTTTACTGATTATATTATCGAGATACAGCCGGGGATTAAATATCAACCGCACCCTGCCTTAGCCACCGATGCCAGCGGCAAATTTTTATACCATCATCTGGCTGAAGCCGAGTTAAGTAACATCAACACTTTGGCCGATTTCCCGCAAACCGGCAGCCGCGAACTGATAGCCGAAGATTATGTCTATCAAATTAAACGTCTGGCAAATCGCAAAAATCAGTCACCGATTGCCGAGCTGATGAAAGGCTATATTGTCGGTTTTGACGAGTTTGCCAAAAATCTTGCCAAACAGCCGGATAAAAAATTGACCGATTTGTCGATCAGTGGCGCCACCGCTCTCTCCCGTTATCAATATCGAATCAGAATCAAAGGTAAATATCCGCAATTTAAATATTGGTTGGCGATGCTGTTTTTTGCCCCGATGCCCTGGGAAGCCGAAAATTTTTATGCCCAAGCCGGTTTAAAAGAAAAAAACATCACTCTGGACTGGTTTCCGATTGGCACTGGGGCTTATTTGTTGTCGGAAAACAATCCGAATAAACGCATGGTGCTAAGCAAAAATCCCCAGTCTCATCTGGAAACTTATCCTGCCGAGGGCGAACCAGCTGACAAAGAACGGGGATTGTTAAAAGATGCCGGGAAAAAACTGCCTTTCATTGATAAAGAAATTTACACTCTGGAAAAGGAATCGATCCCGCGCTGGAACAAGTTCTTGCAAGGCTATTATGATGATTCAGGCATTGCCTCAGACAGCTTTGACCAGGCCGTGCAAATCTCCGGCGTTGGAGATATGCAGCTCACTCCGGTTATGCAGGAAAAAGGTATTAATCTGGAAACCTCGGTAATGGCCACTATTGATTACCTGGGCTTCAATATGCTCGATAGCGTGGTGGGCGGCAATAGTGAAGCGGCGCGTAAATTGCGGTTGGCGATTTCCATCGCCATTGATTACGAAGAATTTATCGCCATTTTTAGAAACGGTCGCGCCATTGCTGCACAAGGGGTATTGCCACCGGGAATTTATGGTGCAGATGAGCGCAGTATTAATCCTTATGTTTATGAGCCTACCGGCAAACGCAAATCCATTAAAGTGGCGCAGCAACTGTTGGCTGAAGCAGGTTATCCTAATGGTATCGACCCCAAAACCAAAGAAGCGTTGACCCTGTTTTTTGACACATCCTCCGTCAGCATTGATGCCAGAGCGGTGATGAACTGGTATCGGAAACAGCTGGAAAAACTGGGTATCAATCTGGTGATTCGCGCCACCGATTACAATCGTTTTCAGGAAAAAATCCGCACCGGCAACGCCCAGCTTTTTCTGTGGGGCTGGAATGCCGATTATCCTGACCCTGAAAATTTTTTCTTTCTGTTATATGGTGGCAATGCTAAAGTTAAATACGGCGGAGAAAATACGGTTAATTATCAAAATCCGCAGTTTGACCGCCTGTTTGAAGAAATGCGCAGTATGGACGATGGCCCAAAACGGTATCAGCTGGTGCAGCAAATGCAGGAGATTCTCAGACATGATGCTCCTTGGATATTTGGATTTCACCCCAAGGACTTTGTTTTAAGCCATAGCTGGTATCAAAACCTGAAGCCTAATTTAATGGCAAATAACAAGCTCAAATATACCCGCATTGATACGGTTGCACGGGCGGAAAAAAGGACAGCTTGGAATAAGGCAATATTTTGGCCTTTATGGCTGATAATGCTGTTATTGGTGTTAATATTATTACCGGTTTTGCGGGCTTATCAGCAACGTTTACGAGCATCTTTGAAATGAGATATTAAGTTTAGGCCGGTTAAATATATGGCTAAAAATAACTTTCCGATTTCCAATAAACGACTTGAGAAAAGTTATTTTCGCTTTACAAACCATAAAAACTTTAAACTTGAATACATAGTTCTAAATTAAATCTTTTCTTAACTTTATGCTAAATACCCTCAGTGAAAACACACTTACAGAAACTGAAGCTAATCATTGCGCTGAAAAAATATTAGCTGTTTCCGATAATTGGCTTTGGCAAATAGATGCGCAAGGGCGATTTACCCGTGTTAGCCAGAAAATAGCGGATTTGTCCGGTTATTCACACGCAGAACTGGTAGGTATTAGTTTCACTGATTTTCTTCCGCAATCAGAACAGCCGGTCTTTTTGGATTTATTTGCCCGGCAGCAAAAAATCTCAAACTTTGCCATTACTTTTCAAGGCAAATCCAATCAGTGCTTATATTTTGATCTTCATGCTCTGCCCGTTTTTACTGACGCTGTTTTCTGCGGCTATTATGGACTAAGTATTAATACCTCTTACTACAAGCGCATCGAAGAAAAGCTGCGCCAAAGGGAGGCCAATTTAGCCACCGCCCAAAGAATTTCGCATTTAGGCAGCTGGGAGCTGGACTTGCTCACCAATGAATTATATTGGTCAGATGAATGTTATCGCCTGCTGGGTAAAAATCCACAATCCTCCCATCCTCTTTACGACGACTTCATCAGGGTGATTCATCCCGATGATCTGGAAATGACACTTAAGGAAATCAATGCCGCAATAGTCAACAAATCCTACGATGTCCAACATCGGGTAATTCAGGAAGGCGGAAAAATCGGAATTTTCCATGAGCGTGGGGAAGTAATTTTCGATGCGAACAACAAGCCCATTCAAATGGTGGGAACCACTCAGGACATTACCGAGTTAAGAGAAGCCCAGCAAAAAATTGTTCAGCTGGTTAATTATGATTTTTTAACGGAATTACCGAATCGCACCATGTTTTCCAAACAGGGTGAACAAATTCTTGCCCTTGCCAAACATAACAAAAAAAATTGTGCTGTGCTTAATATGGGCATAGACCGCTTTAAACTGATTAATGAAAGTATGGGGCATGAAGCGGGAAATGAATTATTAAAACAGGTGGTGGAGCGGCTTAAACAGTATCCGCACGATGGCGATCTGTTAGCGCGTTTGGGTGGCGATGAGTTTGCCTTAATCAGGACTGATATTTCCCATGAAGATATAGCCGCGTTGCTGGCACAGGATATTATCAGCAATTTTGCCGTGCCATTTATTGTGCATGGCCAAGATCTGGTCGTTGGACTGAGCATTGGCATCAGCCTTAGTCTGACAGGTAATGAGAATATTGATGAGTTAAGCAAGGATGCCCAAACCGCCATGCACCGTGCAAAACTGGTCGGCGGCAATACTTATCAGTTTTACTCTTTTGAAATGACTGATAAAGTTAAAAACCGCTTGAGTCTGGAAAGTCATTTAAGGCACGCTTTGGAAAACAAGGAGTTCATGCTTTATTATCAACCTAAAGTTTCGACAAAAACCGGCAAGATTTCTGGAGCGGAAGCACTGATCCGCTGGCAACATCCGGTTAGAGGTCTGGTTTCGCCTGTTGATTTTGTTTCGGTGCTGGAGGATACCGGTCTGATTGTGCCGGTCGGAGAATGGGCACTGGAAGAAATTTGTAAACAGTATGTGTGCTGGCGGGATATGGGCTTTGGTAATATTTCTCTGGCTCTGAATTTGTCAGCCAAACAGTTTGTAGACACCGAACTTTGCACAAAAGTAAAAAACACTCTGGAAAAATTTGGCCCTAATCCCGACTTTTTAGAACTGGAAGTCACCGAGAGTCTTTTGATGGGCGATTTCCAGACCGCCACTAAAACATTAAATGATTTAAACGACTTGGGAATTAAGCTTTCCATTGATGATTTTGGTACCGGCTATTCTTCTTTGGCCTATCTTAAATTATTGCCGGTCGATGTCTTGAAAATTGACCGTGCTTTTGTGATAGGTTTACCGGATGATGTCCAGGACAATGCGATTGTGCGGGTTATTCTAATGCTGGCAAAAGCCCTGAATTTAAAAGTGGTGGCAGAAGGCGTCGAAACCAAAGCACAACTGGATTTTCTGGTTAATGAACAATGCGATTATATCCAAGGCTATTACTACAGCAAGCCCGTCCCCAGCGTACAGTTTACCCGCCTGCTGGAACAACAAAACCGATAATTTTGCTTTATAAAAAAACATCCTTAAACGAAGATAGGCTGTCTTAACATGAATGACACTATTCAAAAAATACGCACATTGCTGGATGAAGAGCAAATTCGTTATCTTTCGATTGTGCACTCGCAAGCCTACACCGAAGAGGAAATGGCCGTTAATGACTTCAATCTCGGCAACGAGTTGGTTGATAGTGTTCTGGTCAAAATCAATAATGAAAAAACCGTGATGGTGATTGTCCCCTCCACCCGGAAAATTTCGTTGGAATCATTGCAAAAAGAGCTTGAAAATAACAACGTCAATTTTATCGGCAAGAAGGAAATGAAACTGTTGTTTCCAGATTATGAAGCAGGGACTTTGCCGCCGTTGGGTTGTTTGTTTGGCATAGAGGTATTTTGCACGGCTGAATTAAAAAAAATGCAGGAAGTGACTTTTTATTCCGGGACCCGCGCCTATCGGATTCGGATGAAAATGAAAGACTTTTTTAAAGTCGTCAAACCCCAACTCTATATTCGTGCGGCCACTACCCCGCGTTATCGGGCCGAAGTTAATACCATTGCGCCACTGGATAAAAAATCCAGCCTGGATGAATACGACAGTTGTATTCTGGGCATTAGCCTGGAAAATAAAAATTTTGTCACCGCCAAACTGGTTGGCATGGTGGACTGGGTTAGCCGGAACTTTAAAAACTGTACTGTGATTATCGGCGACAGCATTCATCATCACACCCTGGAAATCAGAGGCGTAGACAGCAAATATGCTTATGACAAAGCCCTGCGATTAGGTAGAGAAGCGATTGATACCAATAATCCGGTATTCAAAAGTTATTCAGAACGCTGCAATATCAATGTCCTGCTGTGCTCACAAATCCAGGACAGCGATGCCTATTTAAGACACTATACCGATTTGCGCAATCTCTTTAACCGCTGTGACAGCTTTGCCCAGTGTTTACGCAGTTTTGCTGAAACTTTTGTGGAAAGACGTGATGATCTCGATGATGCTTATTATCTTGGCAGCATTGAAAAATCGTGCACTTATTTGCTGGAAGAATTAGCGGTATTTACCTGTTTAAGTGAGCAAGGCTATAAAGTGTTTGTTTATCCCGGGGCATTAAGAGCCTTGGTCGATATTGCCGCAGGCTTGCATCCCGATGCACCACAGGCATTGCAAGAGCTAGTCAGTGTCGAACTGAAAATCAAACGCAGCGGTGCCTCATAAAACTTTTGTTTTCCTGCCTTAAAAATTCCCATGATTTACTATATTATCCGGCGCGTTCTGTATGCTTTTCCCTTGTTAATGGGAGTAAACATTTTGACCTTTGTGCTGTTTTTTGTGGTTAACAGTCCCGATGATATGGCCAGAATGCAGTTAGGACAAAAGCACGTTACCCAGCAGGCGGTGGAAAACTGGAAACAACAGCGCGGTTATAATCTGCCGTTGCTGTGGAACGAGCAGGCAGATAATCCCGTTTCTGAAACCATTTTTTATCAAAAATCCGTGCATTTATTCGCCTTTGATTTCGGCATGTCTGACAGCGGACGCAATATTGGCACCGACATAAAGCAGCGAATGTGGCCTTCACTAGCGGTTGCCTTGCCTTCACTGCTGGTCGGTTTAATGGTCAATATTTCTCTGGCATTAATGGTCGTGCTATTCCGCAGTACTTATCTGGAAACTTTGGGCATCATCAGCTGTGTGATGTTAATGTCAATTTCCGGCCTGTTTTATATTATTGGCGGCCAGTTTTTATTGAGCAAATTATTGCTGCTGGTGCCTATTTCCGGTTATGACAGCGGTTTTGAAGGTGTTAAGTTTTTGCTGTTGCCTGTATTGATTGCGGTAGTCTCCGGCATTGGTTCAGGAGTACGCTGGTATCGCACCCTGTTTTTGGAAGAAGTGGAAAAAGATTACGTGCGCACCGCCCGCGCCAAGGGCTTGACTGAAACCCAGGTGTTATTCGGACATGTGTTAAAAAATGCGATGCTGCCGATTTTAACCGGTGTAGTGGCAATTTTGCCGCTGCTGTTTATGGGCAGTTTGCTGACTGAATCCTTTTTCAGCATTCCCGGCTTGGGTAGTTATGTGATAGATGCCATCAACCGCCAGGATTTTGCCATCGTCCGTTCAATGGTATTTTTAGGCTCAGTGCTGTATATCATCGGCCTGCTGTTGACCGATATTTCCTACACCCTGGTTGACCCGCGCGTCAGGTTGTCATAATGATTGTGTTATGGACCGATGCGCTGATTTTTCTGCTGGTGCTGGTCACCATCACCGGTAGTATTTATTTACTCCCTAAACCGCAATGGCAAAGGCCGCTGGCAAAAATCGCCCACAGCAAAACCGGAATGCTGTCACTGCTGATGCTGCTGTTTTTCATCGGCATCGGTTTGCTGGACTCGATTCATTTTAAGTCCGGGCAAAGCAGCAGTCATGAAATAATCAGTCTGCTCGATTATTGGGCGCAAGACCTCAGAAATCATAGCGAAAAAACCTATTCGGCGCCGTTTGCCACACAGCTTTATAGCAAAGAAATTATTATCGCCGAAGACGGTTCAAGCCAATGGACTTATCCACGTCTGGTTTACGGCGGCACGCATTTAAAAAATCCAGATGCAGAGCGCTTGATGGATGTGGTTATAAAGGCCGGTACCGGATTTGCGAAAGGCACGGCATTATTTTTATTCATTTTGTTCGCAGTCTGGGCAGTTTTTTTTCGCCGCCCTGCCAAAACAGCCTTTTTATTTGCAAACCCGGTTGCTAAAGCGATTTTATTATTGGCTTTTTGTCTGGTAGCAGGCGCTTATACGCTGGTTGATTTATCCGGCTATTATCATGTTTTTGGCACCGATAAAGTCGGGGAAGATGTCTTTTATCAAGCGATTAAAAGCATCCGCACCGGTCTGGTGATTGGTTGCTTGACGACACTAGTGATGTTGCCGTTAGCGGTGCTGTTTGGAATTATGGCAGGCTTTTTTCAAGGCTGGATTGATGATGTGATTCAGTATGTTTATACCACCTTGAATTCCATTCCCAGCGTGTTGCTGATTGCCGCTTCGATTCTGATGGTGCAGGTTTATATGGCGAATCACGCTGACGACTTCACCAATCCTTTAATCCGTGCAGATATGCGGCTGCTGTTTTTGTGTCTGATTTTGGGTATGACCAACTGGACGGGGTTGTGCCGGTCTTTACGGGCAGAAACTTTAAAGCTGCGGGAAATGGAATATGTACAGGCGGCGCAGGCCTTAGGTGTCAAGCAGGGCATGATTTTGTACCGGCATATTTTGCCAAACGTGATGCACATTGTGCTGATTTCAGTGGTACTGGATTTTAGTTCACTTGTGCTGGCTGAGGCGGTGTTGTCTTATATCAATATAGGCGTTGACCCAACTACTTATAGCTGGGGCAACATGATTAACGGGGCGCGGCTGGAAATGGCCCGCGAACCGATTGTCTGGTGGTCGCTGGTGGCAGCATTTGTATTTATGTTCGCACTGGTGCTGGCAGCAAATCTGTTTGCCGACTGCGTTAGGGATGCGTTTGACCCAAGACGGGCAAAATTGTAAAACTGACCTTTTGAAGCTTTTTAAGCTTTTGAAACTGAAGGCGAACACCACGACCTTTTTTCAGAGTTTGGTACGACACTATGCCAT
>CAIQWF010000081.1 GCA_903875455.1 uncultured Pseudomonadota bacterium | reverse complement strand
CTGGAATCATCGTCCAATTTTAAATATTTTTTCCTGCTGATTTCTTCGATAACGCCGCTGGAACTGATCTCTTTTTTATGCAAAAACATGTTTTTCGGTTTTATTATCGGCTCAAACGCCTGCTTTCACGGCTTGAGAGTAAAATATTCAGTGACTGAAGTGCCGCAAGAAACCCAGCAAGCCATTATTCATAGTCTGGTGTCGATTTTCTTTATTAATGTGCTGTTTGTGCTATGAAAAATGCAGCTCCACTGATTTGCGCCCATGCCGCCGTTCCCTGCTGCGAAGACCAGCCGTTTTTACCGCCATTAACTTACCAAATCAATACCGGCAGTTTAGTATGCTTTTTGGGGCAGCGTTTCAGAACCTTAAATATTTATCTGCAAATGCTGGCGGGACTGGCAGAAGCAAAATCGGGACTGGTTGAGCATTTTGTCGAGCAACAAATCACCCCTGCCCACAGCCATTTTCCGGGGATTGCCTATTTAGACTACAACAGCACTTTGCTTTCTGTGCTAAATGGTCTGGAAAATGTTAAATTACCGGCGCTGTATCATCAGTTAGGCTCGCGCCAGCAAATTGATGAACAAGCTCAGGAACTGTTGAGCCAGTTACAGTACGATGCCGATCACAAGATATTGCCGGCCTTTATGACCATGCTGCAAAAACGGCATTTGCTGATTGCCAGAGCCTTGATGCTAAAGCCGCAAATGCTGTTTATTGAAAATCCTTTTGCCGATTTGGAGCTGGAAGAAGCGGCGATTCTGGGGCAATATCTGGCAACTCTGGTAAAAAATAAAAATATCACCTTGGTGACCAGCAATGCGAATCTGGACTTTGTCCAACATTATGCACAGCAGATTATTTATGCCACCGGCGAGGATTTTCAGTTTTTTCAGCAGTGGCAGGATTTTTCCCATTATAAACAGCAAAACCGGCTTAAATTCTAAGCTTTAAGACCATGAAACCAGCAAAAGTTCATTACACCCACAGCTTAAGTTATGATGCAAAAGACCGGCTGGCCGGAGCTTTTATGACCATCGCCATTCTGGCAATGATTGGCCTGTTTGCCGCCAAAGTAAAATCTTCAAAAATGTTTGCCGATGTCGTGCATTATCATACTTATATGAAAACAGCACAGGGCATTTCCACCGAAACCCTGGTTAATATTTCCGGGATTGAAGTAGGCAAAGTTGCCGCCCTGGATATTGATGAACATAACCGGATTCATATTGATTTTTTTGTCTATAAAGATTTCCAGAAATTGCTACGCGCCGACTCTAAAGGCGAATTAAACAAATTATCGCTGGTGGGCAATGCTTTGATTATTATTAAAGCCGGTTCTGCAAACAAGCCCATGTTGCAAGAAGGCGCGATTATCGATGTTGAAGAACCAGTCACCACAGATGATTTGATTGCCGGAGTGACACCGGTAATCAAGGATATGGAATCTTTGATTGATAATTTGTCAAAAATTGTCAGTGCGATTCACCCTGATGCTGTGCAAGGTTCAACTCAGGATTTACGCGGCATTTTGGGCAATGTCCGAACTTTAAGCGATCATGTAAATCAAGGCAAAGGCTCACTGGGGCGAATTCTGTATGACAAAAACCAGGAACAAAGCGTGAACAACTCCCTGCTGCTGATTGAAAAAACCTTGGCGGGCATTTCTGCACGGGTCAATGAAACCCAGCCGTTGCTGAATAATGTCAATAAACTGACGCTGCAATCGCAAAAAATGATGGGCGATGTGCATAAATCGGTGTTGAAAGTGGACAAACAATTGGATCAAATTCCGGTTTTATTAAACAGCGGACAAACCGTATTGAAAAATACTCAGTCGGTGCTGGATACCTCTGAACAAACCATCAAAGGCGTGCAAAAAGTTTGGCCGTTATCTTCGGCCTTGAAACAGCCGAGTAACGAGTTGCTGATTGAAGAGCGAGGTTTAGATGAATAAAAAAGCTTTAATAGTGGCATTGGGCCTGATTTTATCGGCTTGTGTGACAACGCCTGACTCAAGACCTGAGCCGTTTCTGAAAAGTGAAGCATTGTTGCGCGACGGGCTAAACGCTTATCAAAATGATAATTTTGCCGAAGCACAGCAAAAATTCAATCGGGCACTGGAGCTTTATCAAAGTTTTGATAATCAGAAAGGCGTCACTTTAAGCCAGTTAAATCTGCTGGAAACAGCACTGGCGATGAGTGATTTTGCCAGTGCCGAATCCTACTTAAAACTGTTAAAACAGCAAGTCGCCAGCAATAATTTAGAAGAAAATTTAAAGCGCAAAATCATCTTGCAGGAAAGTAAATTGCAGTTTGAGCAACAGCACTATCAAGCCGCATTAGTCACACTACAACCGTTATTAGCTGAAATTGACAAAGAAAAAAAGCCGGATGAGATGCAGCTTAATTTGTTGGCAATGCAAGCGCGGCTGGAAGTTCTGGTTTCGCCATTGACTAAATCGACAGGCTTAAGCCGATTTGAAACCGCTTTGACACAAACCGAACCACAACCGCAGTATCAAGTAATGTTAAAACGGATTTCAGCGATGATTGCGGCAAAGCGCGGCGAGTATCAAACGGCAACGACTTTGTTAAAAGAAGCGTTAGCTTACTATCAGGAGCAGGCCAATCGCCGCTCAATTGCGGCTTGTCTGGAAGAATTGGCAGAACTGGAAATGGCGCAACAGCACCGTAAAGAAGCGCGGGAATATCTGAATAAAGCGTTGGTGATTCGGCAATGGCTGAAAAATGATTACAAAAGCAACCAGATTAAAAAACGTCTAACTACAATCAAGTAACTATTCAAAAAAGCTTAGAACAGCGACTCATCAACCTTTGCTTCTGGTTTCGGTTTAACTTCCAGATTGGGCTGAAGCTCTAAAATCGGTAGTTTAGTTTCTTGTGAGTTGCCGCTGTCAGTCTCAAATTTGGCTTTTAATTCTGCTTCAGTTTTCATCTCCGCAGCTGACTCAGGTTGCGGGATTGATTCAGCTGTGGTTTTTGCCTGCTCCAAAGCGGCAATTCTGGCGGCATTCTCTTTGGCTTCTTTTTCTAGCTGAGCATTTTTTTCTGCCAAAGCTTTGGTTTCATTTTCAATTTTTGCTTTTAACGCCGCCGCTTCAATTTCCATTTTTTTCTTGGTTTCTGCTTCAGCTTCCCGTTTTACCTGCGCACAATCCCCCGGAAGCCGATTTTTGGCAATATTGGCAAACTGTCCCTGTGGATATTTTTCCAGATAATCACAATAGCCTTCCGAAGTGGGATTGCGATAGATAGCATTCCAATAGTCAATTTCCACTTGCGACGTAACAGGCGTTGGGGTAGCAATTTTTTCCTGCTCAAAATCGGCATAAATATCTTTACCCAAATAAAGCAGACTCACAGAGCTTATGATAAAAACCATAAACTTAATGAAGCCGCGTCTGGGATTAATCACATGATGATGCTGAAAAGTCTGGAATACAATCTGGCCACTGCTTAACACAAAAGCAATAATCGCAATTACTAACTTGATGGTTATCACTGCAAATTTCCACGCTTCAACTTAATCAATTTTATAACGCTGCTCGGCGGCATAATAGTCAGGAAAACCGACCGCAGCGGTTAATTGAGCAAAATCCAGCACTGGCGGTGGCGTGCTGCCATTTTTCAAAGCAGTTAAAGAAGCTTGCATGGCCGCAATGCTGACATTCAATAATTTCAAGGGATAAACGGCAATTTTGTAACCCATTGTTTCCAGTTCCTGATGCGACAGCAACGGAGTTTTGCCGTGTTCAATCAAATTTGCGACTTTAAACCCGCCAACCTGATCGCAATAAGCCTGCATTTCCGCAACGCTTTCCGGTGCTTCAAGAAAATTGATATCCGCGCCGATTTCATGGAACAACTGCGCTCTGGCAATCGCCTCTTCCAGACCATCGGTGGCGCGGGCATCGGTTCGCGCCATGATTAAAATGTCTGCGCCTTCATTTCTGGCATCCACCGCCGCCTGAATCCGCATTGCCGCTTCATCACGGCCAACCACTTTTTTGCCACGGGTGTGGCCGCAACGTTTTGGAGAAACCTGGTCTTCCAGCATAATGCAGGCAAATCCGGCTTGGGCGTAGCCTTGCACCGTGCGTTTGATGTTAATGGCGTTGCCAAAACCGGTATCAGCATCGCCCCACACCGGAATGGATACTGCGCTGCATATATTGCGTCCTTGGTCGAGTAGTTCTGCGTAGGAAATCAAGCCAGTGTCTGGTAATCCCAAACGGGCGGCGGAAACAGCAAAGCCGCTCATAAAGGCAGTGGCAAATCCGGCCTGTTCGCAAAGTCTGGCGGAAATAGCATCGTGGCAACCCGGCATGATGATTAAACCGGGCTGGTTGAGTAACTGGCGTAATTTGTCGGCTGCTGAGAGCATTTTTCACTCCTGTTTGGCTTGAGTTTAGAGTTTGGCGAGAGGTTGGTTCACTCAGGTAATACACTACAAGCATAGGCCATTAGTTTATATCCATGCCAGACTCACATAAAACGCTTTTTTCAATCTGATTTATCATCGGTATGGCTTTATCCATAAAATAATAATTCACAAGGGCATTGCTGACGCTGCTCACTGGCGTATTTCCCGACATATCCAAAACATGTCCCGGGATATTATTGTGAAATTGCTGCGAGGCTGGCAGAAAATCGGGGTTAACGACCATCACATCAATCCTGGCTTGAGTCCGGTCCAAAATCTCCCAAAACCGCAGATCCTGATTCTGGGCAGGGGCATGGCAGATAAAGTGGATGTATTTTTGTACTTCCGGCGGCAGGCGGTCCAATGCCTGCAAGATTCCCCAGCCGCTGTAACTATATTCATAAACAGCAAATCTTTTGCCGCTTTTTTTTGCCGTATGTGCGCCGATGATTAGATCAATGATATTGTTATTAAGTGCTGGGTCGGTGTAGTGGCTGCTGTAGGATTTCGGGTAAGCTTTGGGGTCTGTGTCCTGGTGTCGCCAAATCAGTGCGGAATCTTTGCCGATTTGACTTATCCGTTCAGCGTGAAGTTTCAGTGCCATGCTGCACGCATCTTCAAAGCTGATACTGGCTCCTGAATTGAACAGCGCAGGTTTTGCACTTGTGAATAAAAACCTGACCTGTTCTGGCAAGGCCGTTTCAGTTAAATGCAGAATGTTCTGATTGTTTGGTGACTCAACGAATTTAGCGTAATTATGGCGTTTCTTATCACTGGCGCTGATGAATACTTGAGAGCCTGTTCCTTCAGATTGTTGCAGGTCGAAATCTTTTAAAAAGACTTCGATATGCGCAGGTTTTATGTACTTTGGTAATTTATTTACCCGAGATGCCAACATATAGGCCAGCAAGGTCTCTTTATAAACAATCATCGTAATCTATAAAATAACGGATGTTGCGCACTAATATCTAAAAAATCAATAACTTAAAAATTTTAAAATTCGCTACATCTATTGATTTTTCTGAATGCCTGCGTAACATCAGTTATTGCTCTTGTATTCAAATTGCCCCTTGCCACTTTCACGCAACAAGCCGAGCTCAAAACGATCGAGCACTTCTTCAGCCCAAAGTTGGGCAAGCAGTTTGTAAACGGCTTCGGTTGGATGGGCTTCATCGCTAGTTGTGGTAAAAAAATGCTTATTAGATAGTCCAATATACTTTCCATACTGAACTTTCATGCCATGAGGTTGCGCTCCCTTTCTAAATCCATAAGCAGTGAGGTTTTCGTTCACATGCTCCATTGGCGTGTATATGTCAAGGAGAGTTGCTCTATTGTCTGGAAAAATTGAAACCTGACGTGCCAACTCAAATCCAAATTCAAAAGCTCCTGCTTGAAAATCACACACTTTTTTTGACAACTCTTTACCCATGTAACGAACAGCACCTTGAGGATTTGGAACATTGGCAAAAATGAAATAAGCGTTTGGGACTTTTCTAAAAATATCTTCACAAAGAGTGCGCATTTCGATCGCAACTTTTTCCATTTTAGCTTTGTCACGTTTGTTAGTAACGAGGTCATTTAAGCCAAACCATATAAGAAACAGGGTGTTACCAGAGGAAGGGCAGTTCTTCACGTCATCCATAAAGCGTTTATGTTGTTCCTTGAATGTTCCAAGTCCCAAACCAAATCGGTCAGACGCTCCCATTGCACCGCCTTCAGCATAGTTGACATAAGAAAAACCACGCGATGGTGGTGTTCCGAAGCGTGACAACTTGTTTAGTCTTAGGTGATATTTAGTAAGTTCTCGGGTTCTTTCTGCATTGGTCTCGAACATGGTTGCACCACCAGCCCATTCCCAGAGAAAATCAGTCCAGTTTTTGTTATCGCTGAAGCGCCCAACTTCGTTAGTACGCATCTGCTTGATGGCTCTTGCAAATCGCCCCATGCCTGTAGTGCGTTTGTGGCCAATGTCGGACATACTATCACCAAACACGATGAGTCGATCTAATGCTATAGTCATTTCAAGTTGCTCCTTTAGTAAGGAATAAATTTAATTATATGTTACGTTCTACACCAATTTTTTGCTTTAACTCCGACACGCTGTCAACGACAATCAAATCCCCTCCCCGATAAATCTAGATATTCATATAGGGCAACTGGCACAACTGTTGAGCGATTCTGCCCGATAAACAGATGTAAGTTGCCATTTGATTACGTCAATTTAGTCCCCCCACTCTTCATCTTCATCTTCATTTTCATCTTCATCCATATAGGGTGCGCGGTTGCGAATCAGCATCATAGAAAGTGCCTCACCAACATTCAGGTTTTGATACGGAGATTTCTCAGGAGCTATCTTAATCAACTCGACACGAGCTGCAACAGGATGTCCGCGCACAACTTCCTGCCATTTTCGGAAATTCAAAAGAATAAAAGCGAAATGGCGTTCTTCAATAAACATAGCCGGGGCGCAATTCATAACACTATTCGTGGTACACGCCATCACATTGTGGATAGCGGGGACATGGCTTTGTCCAGTATTTGCGGTAAAACTCGTACACTCATATTCATCGGGATTACCAATTAGGTGTCCAAACTCGTGGAGAATGGCTTTGCGATCGTATTGCCCTAACACTCCTGCGTTGACAGTTGTGTCACGTTTATGTTCCCAATCCTTGCGCTCACTATCGGGGGTAATAAAACCTTTAAGTTCTGCCGTTTCGCCAGCTTTTTCGAATGTAAATGATCCTGAACGGCGAACTTGTGTGTGACGTGTAACAAGTCCACCTGCGACGAGCTGACGCATCGCGAAGCTATTAGAGGCAAAGGGACCAAGAAGATTTGTGCCTTTTGCATTGCGCACATGAAATTTCGTGGTACTGCGGAGAGAAGTCAAGAGATCAGCGAGTGGCGGCATGTTAGCAGCAGTAGCGAAAGGGGACCACGCGCCATTGTTATACCAAGCGATGTTACCTGCGAGCTGAGTCGTAATAAAAGTTGCAGCGTCAGGAGCGTGAAGTGCCATGTTGCGAACCTCACTCAGATAGACGACATTAGGATTAGAGGGCATCGATAAGGCAGCCGCAGTTTGCTGAACAGTGGGTGGGGGATTACCAAGTCCTACGTCATAAACGTGCGGCCCCGGAGCAACCCATTCAAGAGAAAAATGAATATCATACTTGCGCGGCGGCTTCACATCTTCATCAATAAGCCTGGCGCGATTGTTCCAACCGGCAAGAATATGTTTTGTCCACTCTCGTTTAATTTCATCGGTAACACCCGTTCCGCCAGCGCAATAAACCTTCACGTTAAGTTGGGTTCCTCGCAGCACCAAATCAAGCTTTACATTTAATGCGTATTCTCTGTCAACAGGTGTACCCCCAATCGGAACAACTTCAGGTTCCCACTTACCCGTAGTGGCATTCCACTTGTTGTAGCAACGTCCACCAACATAGGTAATAATCTCTGTGAATGTTTCGGAAACGCGATGGAAGTTTTGGTCTTGCAAATTGGTTTTTTCCTGTGCTTTGCGGGCAGCTTCGGCGAAAACAGAAATCCCTGTTTTTCTGGTTTTGGCAATCTGCATGGTGTGTTCAATGAATTCAGCTAATTCATCAACGGCACCATCATGGTTACGGATTGGATCGCGTCCTTTTTTTGCCTGAATCCACTTTTGGAAAGCCTCATGCAACTGCTGCAAACTGATTGCATCCATCTTTCGATCTTCATAAAGCTTGAAAGCCTGGTCAAGTTTTTTGAGCAAACTGCTGCGGGGTTTAAATTTTACATTAGTGCGTTCCATCCATTCTTTATAGTTCATAATTATGACTCGAAAACTGTTGGTAGTAACTATATAACTTAATGTTCAAGTTTTTAACTTTTTTGCAACCCCTAAGTTGTAATAGCAAAGCGTGTTGCTGAGATTTGTTATCCTTTCCCAGTTCAGTCGGATATACTTAATTTTGAAATCATTGTTTTTAACCCCGACAAACAACAATAAATTTTGTCATATTGCCACCGATTACAAATAAAGAGGATTAGCAACCAAAATTACCAACCACAAGCCTTAAAGCGTGACTCTAGCCCAGCTGGCCAATCGGCTTTATTGATTTTTTTCTTGTAAAAGGACTCTAACCGCGCTCTACCTTCTCTCATACCCTCACGCAATTCCTTGACATGCTGCTGAGTTAGCTGCGATTTTATTGATTCTGATAATGCAAGAACAGCCCACAAAGCAGCGGCGTCTCTGCTTTTTTCTTGACCTTTCTTTAACCAGTTAAAATTAAATAGCACTATTTCAGCATAAGGCCCCTTTTTCTGCATCATCTGATTTTCCAAAGTCGGCCAATCTACACCAAACATCCAAGCTGGTGATAGTTGAGTATCAGCAAAATCAATTCCAAGAAAGCGTAAAGCAGCACTGCCATCCTGTTTTCTACTCCAAGTCAAAAATATATTGCCAGCATTCGATATACCAGGCTCCGTATATCCTGGCTGTTCAAGCCTACCTAGAGGCCCTAATCGGTCTGTATTCGCCATAAACGCATCACAAACTAAAACATGCCCCAGAGAACGCATACATCTTGGATCGAACTTTAAATCAGTCATTACCGGTCTTGGAACCTCGGGAAGAGGTTTGAAATTATCAAGCACAGGCATTAAATACCAAACATTACCTGCTAATTTATCAACTGTTATTTCTTCTTTAGCTGCTATTTTGGTTGTAATTACGCTTGTTTCAAATTTATCAAAAGTTTTAATCCCTCCTAAATCTGTGTCGTCTTTAGTAACATAACTAATTAATTTTCCCATAATTCCAAGAGTTTTTTTGACCTGTGGACTTGCTCCTTTCTTTTGAACCCAATCAATTCGTTCCCGGCTGTCGGAAGTACCTAAAAGACCAAGACTTTCTGCTTTAAGAACGGCTTTTTCCATACCATGTGAAACTAAATAAACTGCATTATGTTTGAATATTCTCTCGACTGTGAGATTTTGAGCTGTAATCATTTTTTTCTCCTCAAAAGTTTATAAAAAACATCTTTGAAACGAATTCTACTCTGAAATTAATCCGCCAAAACTTTCTGTTTTAACTCCGACAAACAGCGATAAATTTCATTATGCTGCCTTCGATAAAGCTCTCCAGTCAAGTAATGGAACTGACACCACTCCTGGTCTGCTCCGCCTTCTTCATTGTGTTTGGGCAACAGCGGTAAAACCTCAATCCGATCCGGCAAAAATTCATTGCCAAGCTCTGTTTCAATCCGCAATTGCAATGCTTTGGTATCAACATTCTCGCCAAATGACAACAACACCTGGCGAGGGTCAGCATCGCCACCGGCCACTGGCACTTCTATCAAAGCCAGATAAGGTTCACAATCTGACAGCACTCCCATAACTTCCTGACGCGGGTAAGTGCGCCCTGCCCTGCCACGCGGATAATTTCCCAGATAATGCCAAACCTTTAAGTAAAGAGCCAAAAGATGCGGGGTAGCTGTCCATACAACCTTGCCATTCACTTCCTTGCCTAAAGCTATCTGCCCGGAACCATCCAAACGTGGCAGATTCGGAGAGGTAACAACACCCAGCTGCCAACACATAGCCGCCGCAGGTATTGCCTCATGATGAAGCTGACCGCGACATTTGGTGGAAAAAAATATGGCTCCGCCAAAACTGCTATTCCAGAGCAAATTGCCTGAATAACTCATTTGCAATTGCAGCTGTTGGGAGAAGCTCTGCCACACCGTTAAATCAGCAGATTCCGCCGGATGGCGAAACCAGTAACGCCAAGATTTCTCACCCTCAGGCGGTTTTCGTTGCCATAAATCACGCAAACGGCGGCTCACCCCCAATATGTCAATCCGCTGTTCCAGCAGTCGTGCCGGTTCATTTTCCAAATAGGTAAAGTCGATATCTACCCAAGTGCCGCCACTCAACAAAACGGCCAGCACCAAAGCAGGCTGGCTTTCCATGCTATGCCAGCCAGGCGCGGCACACGCAAGTCCTGCCTTAACTCCCAGAGCTAAAACACCGTCACGCAAAGCGCCCAAATAAAGAGTATTCGCATCAACTGAACGAGGCAAATCCGGTGTAGGGCTGGTCGGATCAAAACTCTCGACAATAACCGCCGTGCCAGGATACAGATAAGGCTGCCGTGTAGGTGGCAAAGATGATAAGGTGTTAGGCAAGGTTATTTCCTGCCAGATCGCTGCAAGTCGGTGCCGATACAATTGATCCATCGCCAGCCATTGTGGAGCCAAGTTTTCCAAACGATGTTGCACAAAAGTATTGCCTTGCGGCGGCAATAGCGAAATCACCAACCCCAACCGCAAACCGGCCAATAAAGCGGTGAGCCAGTCAGGCCCAGGCGGATGCAAAATAACCAGCGTTTCCCCGGGTTGCACGCCAAAATTCTCCCACGATGCCGCCAAGCCATTTACAGCCTGTTCCAGTTCGGCATAAGACCAGCTTTGCCAGATTTCACCATCAAACCAGGTATACGCCGCTGTGGTTAGTTCTATTTGCCGTACAATCAAATCATTATGAAAATCGTAACACGACAAAACAGCACTTTTTGTTTGCATCGCCCGCTGCCGCTTCCAATAAAGATGCAGTCCCCGCCAAAATCGCACCGGTTCTTTCCAGCTTAGCTCCAGCCAGGTTAAATCAACAGGGGAAAGTGAATTTTCCCGCCATAAAGAGGCTTCGATTGCAACAAAATCAGCAGCAGACCAGGTTACAGCATCTTCATTTTCCCTCATAAAAGCCTCTACAAGACTAGCAGGTGGAATTCATGATTACACCATGACTTTAACCTGGCCGGCAAAGCCGATACTTATACACCCAGCCCACATACACATCAACTTGCTATCGCTATTAAGACAGGGCATGTTGCCAATCAAGACAGTCGGGGTACCTACGATCCACGGGGCGACAGTAGCAGGAATGCAGGGCATTGGTGTCAAAACCCCCAACGCTGCTGCCGTGGCTGCAGCTACAGTAGGGTTTGCCAGGCTGCTACATACTCCAAACGGCAAAATATTGAGCATCGGCACATTATCCATAATATTGGCAGCAGGCATATCAACCAGAGTGTGGTTGACAGGCAATACCATAAGTGTACTAGGCGCCACACCGAAACTACAGGTAAGAACAGCACCGCCAGTCACTAAAAATCCCATAGCTCCCTCCCCCTTCTAGTCATTCATAAAACTATCAATATCGGTTTTTAGCCAATCCTGCATGGCTTGCCATTGCGGGCTGCCTTTATAATCTTCATAAACCGACAACTCTTCAAAGCTAAGTGCTTGCAACTTAACGAACTTTCCAAAAGTTTTCGGAAAATAAACCAAAGGGTCAAACGAAGTCAACGTTTGGTTAATATCCTCAGCCACCAAAGCCGCCTGCTGAAACTTCTGTTTTTCAAGCAGCGACTCGAAAGCGGCTAACTTTTTCAGCAACAACACCATAGGATAAGAGACTTCCATGCTCATCTCATCATTTTGGCAGGTTGCTACAGGAGCAACCAGACTCGTTGCCTGTGCTACAACAGCTTTATTCTCCTGTTCTTTTGCCTCTCCCTGTTCGGGCTCAGGCGGATGATAAACCAATCGTTGCAATCCCTTCAGCCAATTTTCTATCTTGCTGCATTCCGGGACCGCCTCTACATTATTCTCAAGTTGTTGATTAATGCTTAACCGGAATGCTTCGCTGGCTTCCAGTATCTTGCCAACATCATCTGCATTAAAAGATGTTTGCCATTCTTGCCACTGTTCGGTATTTTTCTTTTCTTCATATTGAATTTTTCTCAGCATTTGCCGAAATATCCAATTTAAACTATTTTGAACAACTTGTTGACGTTTATTAACAGGGCCAATCGCCTGCCAATTTTCTAAAATAACGTAATTCAGGCAATCAATAACGGTAGCCAAACTTGCCAGACCTTGTTCCAGCCAATAGCCATAGAGAAAGTAACAAATCAGTCGGATATCATAAACGCCAGTCAGCAGAATGCTTTCGCACTGCGCGGCAGCTTCTATATATTTCCCTTCCTGAATTAAGGTTGCCACCTCATCAAAGCGCGGGTCTTTGGAATCAATGCCAGGATTTTCTGTTACAGGTAAACTGCTTTGTAATAGATCAATTCTCAAGAACTTCTCCTCATAACTAGTCGCTTAAATATCCAGAAAAAATCCGAATCCGACGTGACTGTAATTTATCGCTGTAGATATTTTCATAACCCAGATAGCTATTTTGCTTTAAGCTCAATGCCGTAACCTGACTACGAATCACCAGCCATATTTCCAGACACACTCCGACATTTCGTAACAGCGGGAAAATCAATCGTTGCAATCGCTGGTTTACTTCATGCGGCCAAGGCTGGCCATTGACAAAATCCCCTTCATCAGTAATCAGGGTAATAAGTTTTCCCGGCATAGGCGTTTCTTTTCTTTTCCCAAACACGGTTTGATGGCCCAGATGGAATTTCCCCAAGATAGGTGAACTCAGAATCACATGGCGCTTGAGCGTGACTTTTTCCACTCGAACCTGTAATTCTGGAAAAACCAGCTGCATTAGCCAGTGCAAGGCTGCAATACTATCCAGTTTCATTGTGTAAAGCGTGGAGCTTTTTTCCGACTCCCAATTCTGGATCAGGCTTTGATTCAGTTCAGGATAAATTGCCAACAAGAATCGTCGTAGTAGCCTGTCATCAAAATAACCAAAAAAGCCTGCAAACAGATCTTCATCAACACTCTCGTTATCTACCTGCCTGAACAGATAATTTGGTAATACGCTTTGTCCACCCAGCAAACCCAGATTAAGGCAGATAATCGCTTTTTTAGGCGTGTCTTGAAATTCGATGGACTCAATCAGGCGGGACTGAGAGCTGGTGCTAAAGTTGCTACGAAACAAAATTTCATTCATTCCATAACCAAGATAGGTCAATAATATCAACAGGCTAAATGGCTCGAACCGCCAAATATTCTGGATAATTTTCTTTTCCAGAGCTGTCATTGGCTACCCCATCGCGGCAACTCCATTGCTGATAGCAACTCCTCCAACTCCTCCAGCATCCTCACAATAGTCTGTTTTTGTTTATCATCGGCGGGAACTGTGACATCCGTTCCAAATGTGGCCTCTATTTCTGTAGTCAGATTCTGGAATATCACTGACAACTTGTCAGCATCGGGAAACTTTTCCACGACCAACCGTTGCAGTTGCAGATATTGTTCATGGATACTCAGATTAGCCGCATTCTGTGGCGGCGCACTGACAGCGGGCGCAAGGGAGCTTTGCCAGTTCTGACGTAATCTGTCAGGAGAAAATAGTTCCTCAAACCGGGATGTCATATACCGGTGCCTGTTGGTTGCCAAGTGCTGGCCATAAACGTGAGAAAAACATAAAACAATATTAGCAACACAATAGCCAAACTGTAATAAACACGATTGCGTATGCGAAAATTCGCCCATTTTTTCAATGCCGGAGGTTTCGGGGCTGGCGTTGTTATCGATGGCAAAACAATGTGGCCTTGTAACTTTTTCAGGTAATCGGAAATTCTGTCGGGATTAACGCCATAGCGACCACAAAAACCATCCTGCAAGCAAAAATAATAAACCTCATAAACCAAAGGCAAGGTGTCTGCTTTTCCCAGAATATTGTCCAGCAGTTCATAGAACAAATCCCCGCCGTCCGCTACCTGATATAGCTCTTGTTGCAGCGATGGCCATTCTAGATGACTAAGATCCAGAATCATTTTTTTAACCAGCTCGTCACAATGTGCCGTGAGTGGAAATAACACAAAATAAGCATCGCGCTCTGAATACATCTCAATGATTGTACTGCGTAAACGATCCAGCTGCGCCCGCAACTTGATACGCAATTCCACCAAATCCGGCATTGTAATATTGGCAGAGGACTCTGTTTTTCGTAGAGGAGTCAGACAGTCATTGATGCTGGCAATTATTTCCCACGGCTCTATATTCATTGCTTTTCCCCCAGAAAAGTACTGTTCAGTTCATCTTGTATTTCCCAGCGGGTCTGGACTAGCGAGTCGGTAATCCATAAGTCAAGTATTCGTCCGACATGTTCGACGAAAACTTCGATTAACTCCGTACTTTCATTCATTTGTGGCTTAAACTGTAGATAATAGATTTGTCGGGTTATGCGCTTTTCTGCCCCAGGCAAAGGCTCTTCCTCCATACGCAAACCAATCAGACTGTTAAATACAGTCTGAAATTTTCCGGTTGCAACGCTCCCTAAAGCCATTAGTAGATCTCGAGTATTTTGGATATTAAAAGAGGCCTTGTGCATCAGGGTCAGCAAATGAATGTAGTTGCTATTACTGCTGATTTGCAGGTTTTCAGAATGGGGGGTGGGAATATCAACAAGCTCCCATTTCCCGCCGTGCATCTCTCTATGAAACAGTTGCAAAACATAGTTTTTTTTCAAGTACTGGTCATACCAGGGCTGCTGCCATAAGGCCTCGACTACCAGAGTGCGCGACTGCTCAAACGCGGCAGGAAAATGAGGAGCCAACCAATATAAATGCCCGCCACCTTCTTGCGACAACCCCTGTTCGATCTCATAAGATCCATTCCCTCCTGCCAATATCCCAGGTTGAAACGGGAGCATACCTTGTTTGGTAACTTCATAAACCCCCAGCACTTTTTGCAACTTAAAACCGAATTCCGGCTGTGGGTGGCGAATTATATAGCGCTCCTGGGTGCCGTCACAAATGATAGGCTGAGCTGTAGCCCGTTGAGTATTGGCCAATGGCACCGTAAACAATTGAAACAGGTTTTGATGTAAACGCAGCGGGCGAGGCAATGCCGCATCACAGTCCAGTATCACCGTAAAATGCGTCCAGTTTCGTGGAGCTGGAGGCAGTTTCAGTTCCAGATACAGTTCCTGGTAAGGAAAATGAAAATAGTAGCGCTCTTGCTCCAGCGGGTGATTCCAGTCATCCACATCCATACTAACCGGCGGAACGCCAAGACTGAATTCACAGGCTGCTCCTGACTGGTCTGAATCATAAATTCCAAACTGGACACGAGCGTTTTTCAAGGATAAACGCAGAAAATGAAACATTTTGAGCGACAGCCCAAAATCATTGAGATAATTAATATATAAACTCAATGTTTCAAGTTCTTCGCTCAATGGATAATTAGCCTGAAATGACAGCAGCAGTCTGGTGCCTTTTCCTGATGAATTCGGCTCCTGTGCAATAGCCTGCAATTTCATCGGCAGTATTCGCAACGGCCGAGTAGTGGATAACATCACCAGACCACCTTTTTCTGGCAGCAATTCAAATTCAGTACCTTCAGGCAAATTTAGAACTTCTGTAAGCCGACCGGTAGGTTGCGCCTGAATCATCGCCATCGCGGCAAGAGGCGTGAGCAAATAGGAAAAAAACTGCTGGTACAAACGGCGGTGGGTGGCCTCCAGACTCCGCAAAGCCGCAAGATGAGTTCGCGCCCCAAAAAAAGCCAGCGCTTCGATAATCCGTTTGACATCTGAATCTTCCTTATCCAATTTGGAGGCCGGATAATCAAGAGCGTAATCCTGGCGAAACTCGGCCAAATTATGCAGCTCCTCAAGAAACTCCTGATATTGTTCGTTGCCTGAATTCATGAGGCTTATCCAATCTTGACCAGGCTACCCTGGATATTTGTCATTGCACCTTTTACGGTAGTCATCGCCCCCCCTTCAACATTCATGGTTGCGTCCGCTGCAACTTTAACTATAGCTCCTTTCATGTCAACGTTAGCTGTACCGCTAAGTTCCAGTTTTGCACTGGTCACACTGGTTTTAGTATCGCCGTTTATGGTGGTTGTAAGCGATGTTACCTTGGCAGTACTTGTTCCTTTAGAAGTAAAGTCAGTGGAATTCATCTTCAGGTCGGTTGAGGCTGTGATTTCCATATCCGCAGAAGTTTTGAAGGTCGCTTTTTGAGTACTATTAACAGTAAATGTGCCTTCGGCTTTGTGATCGGTGTTTTTGCTTGATTTACAGTTAATGGTTTCGGCATCAACATTAAAGTTTTTACACTTCACGGTGATGGTGTCACAGGTTTGAGTAATGGTACTGGTATCGCTTTCACCTTTGCAGGTATGAACCATGCTGGTACCGTTGAAAACCATGGTTTGCGTAATCTTGGCGTCTTTATTGAAAACTGTTACGGTAATACCATCCGTTTGGCTTAATTCAATTTTGCAGAGTAAAGCCATCTTAGCTCCCCCCCTCCTCTAATTGAGTACGCAAAATAATATAACCATCGGAAAACTGCATCAACTCGGTGTCTTTATCCATGGTACGCTGAATTTGTAGATCGGGCTTGCTGTCTACATAACTATGCTTGATGGTATTTCGATTGGTGGTAGATTTTCCCATCACCAAGTGGTTGCCCAAAGATTCCTGAGGTAATGCCGCTCCCTCCTCCCAATTAAGAAAATTTGCTATAAAAGCATTATCAAAATTTAAACCAATCAGCACTCTGGCATTTTTATAAGGAGGGAAATAAAACTGCCCTGTATCTAAATTGGGTTGATAAGCGGAGCGCACTTTTTTATCGCTCCACAATGGAATGCGTGTGTAGTAATAGTTGGTTGAAGTGTTAGCATCTGTGTAAAACTGATAGGTCACTTCTGTATCTTCACCTACTTCGCTGACAATTTTGCCTTCTACAAAAAAAGGGTAAACCGGCAGGCTGTAGGATGGTAAATCTACCCACAGCTCATCACTGCTCTCAAGCTGTAAACTATGCTCCGTTTCATAACAACTGTAGCCAGGCACATCCCCCTTCTTTACCCAACGCGCATCCAAGTGCCATTCTCTTACCCGATAAGTGTTAGCCTGATTGAACAAGGCTGAATTCCAGGCCGTGGAACCTTTAAAATCAACTAATTGACCGGGTGGCGTCACTTCTAACTGAAATCTTTTGTATTCAACCCATACTTCATGCTTACGCTGCTTGAAGCGATTAGTTTCCAGAGTGACCCGTGCCTGCATATCGGAAGCAATCGGATAGCTGGCAAGATAATCACGGCGAATAGGGCTTGCCATTTGTGCATTGCTGATTGCCGTAATCTTTGCAGACTCGACATAAGAATTTAAAACATTGGGCTGGTGACGTAACACTTCAGGAAAATCAATACCAAACTTTGCAATGGCCAAAGCATCCAGTGATTTAGCTGTTGACGAGCTTTTGCTGGCACTAAGGGTATATTTATTGGTAGTGCAGTCGTAACTGAAAACCCCGTTCTGGCTATCCACTAACCACATTATGAAATCGTAAAAATTTGCCCGGCTGCTTTCAGCTCCTAAAGATAAGGACAGCACGGGATGGACGGTTTCCAGCACTGGCCAGTCATAAGTCAGGCTGATTTTGGCACTGGTATGAGCGGTGATAAGTGTTTTTAAACTGGCGTCAACCACAAGATCGCAGGGATAATGCTGTTTCCATAATACTTGAGCAGGATCTGCAAACACCAAATGATAATGACGGGTTAACATTAATGCTTGCGTTGGCAAAACATTCGTTAGGGTTTGTTCTGAAAAACTGCGGATAGTGACCAAACCAGTTAATTTGAGCGGAATACTGGTGGTTTGGGAATATTTAACGAAACTTTCCACCTGTAATGACAACTCGATTAAATCATTTTTGGTAGTCAGTGGTGTAAATAGATTATCAGTTGACCCTTCGACCGCGACCTCAAAACTTATTTTGCCGTTAAAACCGTAAGTGTTTAGATCAAGTTCCAAAGACTTTATATCTCCGGCTGGTATATTATAGGTTTGCCCTGCAATAGTTAGCGAAAGAGTTATAGCCAAATCATCAATAAAACTTGTCATGATTTTCCTTCATAACAACCGAGTATCGGATCCAAAAATAATTTTAACGGCCGAACATTATCGCGTATCAGACAGTCAATAGAAAAAGACATGCGGAAAATGCCATCACTTTTAAGATCAACAATCTTAACGACTTCGACCCGAGGCTCAAAATTTTCAATATTTTCTTTAAGTTCTTTGATTATTATTGCAGCAATATCGCTACAGGCATTGAGGTGATGGTGGTCTGAGATCCCAAAATCCTGCAAAAAGAAACCGTAGCCACGTCGGGTAGTAATTATATTATTGATATTTTCGATGATGCTATTGACTTCATCATCTTCAATTTTGTCACTCGCCAATTTACGCAGTAAAGCCATTAGAACGAACGCCAGTAGAGGAAAAATTTCTCTTCCGTAAATTTTGGATCAGCATAAAAACCGACAGTCAGTTCATTTAAAGCGTAATCCCATTCCTCTCCTTCGGCTAATTCGTAAATATCGACCTCCGGGCCAAAAGAGTGTTGAAATGGCGGGCGATCTATGCGCTTAATATTAATTCCTTGCAGATAGAATTTATGTATTATGGCAATGCGGCTGACAGTCCCGATTTTTAGGCCTTCAAGACTGACATTTTTGGTAACAGATCCTTTTTGCACCAGCAGATATATTTCTTTTGCTTCTCTAATAGATTCCGGCAGTTTTACACTTACCACCCCATTAAATATCTCAAATGGCAAGTAGGGCGACCGTGTCTGGTTAAATTTTAACTGCTCATTCAGTGGGATAAGAATTTCCTGGAATACTTTCGCCAGCTGCTCATGGCGATAAGGAGTCATGGCAAATTGCGGAGTACTATCCTGATAGAAACACACCTCAACATAAAAGTTTTTTAATTTCTCGTACACCTCATAGGGATGAGGAGAAATTTCTGCGAAAAGGTTAGCAAGAAAACGTAGGATCTGCACCACGCTCCTCTGGCATTGTTTGGCATTGGTCAAATCAGTGCCGGATAAATAAATCGCGGTAATTTCCTGAGTTAATTGATAGTGATAGGCCTCAAGCTTATGAACAAGAGCTGTTAATTCTTGTTTTAGAAACGGGACTGCTCCCATCGCTATTAATGGTGGAACATAACGCGATGACAATTGCCATGAGCCATTAGCCTGTTTTTCAAACTCACCCAGGCGAAAACTCTCCAATGTATCGTGGTGTTCTTGTTCGGTGGAAAGCTCAAGCATCCAAAGCCAGCAACTGACATTATCCCGTTCAATTGTTTGCCGTCCTGTGTTCTGTTCACCATTGTTTTCAGAAACAACGTGCACATGCAAATAAACCGGCACTAAAGGAACACCAGAAGCATTAAGATTCAAAGACATCACATTGGCATTTTTTTTCAACGCCAATAACAAACCTGAAGGCAATATCAGTGTCATTGCTTCTAGTGATAACATGCCTTCGCTTAGCAGACTTTCGTTCCAACGTAATTCATGGAGCCCATAACTAGGCACTCCTCGCAGATTCAAACGCAATGCGCTATCTGCCAGCATGGAGTCTTCCAGAGCATATAAATGCTCTGGAAGTAGCGCCTGTCCCATAGCCCAGCGAACTCTTGAAAGGCGACTAGACATAATCTAAGAAATGGTTAGAAGATTCAAGATTCTATTTCCCAAAAATGCTAGGCACCGATTCCAACGCCCCATTGCTTACTGAATTTATCAGTATTCGACACTGCAAACTGTAAAGCTTGAGCTGTCTCCTGAGGCATAATAGCAATCTGCATTGTGTAATTTTTCGGTGATTCAACCTCGCGGTGTTGATCGCTGTCAATCGCAAGAGCTAACTCTCCTCCCTGCTTCATTATCAGACCATTCATATCGGTCTCATTAGAATGAAAAGCCAGATAATAGACCTTATTTGTTGGATCAAAAGCATAGACATTGAATTGAAATACGGTGTCAGTTTTTGATAAATTGGTATGAGTTAAAAGAGCTGCCGTTTTCTGGTTTGCAGTGCTTACATTGCAGCCAATATATATAGGATCTGCATATCCCCCCTCCCAAGAAATGTTGGAAATCGGAGCAACAATCTTCTTTTTGCTAAAGTCCGTTGGGATAGTCAATTCTGTATCAACCGCAAATTCAGTGTCACCAATTTTAAGTTTTGTTAAATGCCCCACTAATACCTGTGAATCTTTTTCAAAATTGAAAGCCTGGCGCAGGCTACAGCCATAGTTTGATGCTGCCATAATACTTCTCCTAAGTTATTTTAGTTAATGTTACAAACGTGAATCCAGACGCAACTCAACATCCATTCCCTCAAATTGAATATGAGGAAGCACGGAAATGCCACAGTTATACCAGCCTATCATGCCTGGACGTTCTGTTACGTCGACTGCGGCCGCTTTGAACGGGTAGTAGCGCAAAGTAAGATCATCAGGATTAACTACCGTCGTTACATATTGGGACATCCAGCTATTGAGAACTTTCTGTATATAGGCGCTATCTGCACTGCTACCGATATTGTCGCGCATAATACATTTAACGTAATGAGCAATTCGGGTAATCGAAAAAGAATAGGAGATATTTGCTACCAGCTGGGAGTTTTCGGAATCTTTTGGATCCTTGAATTTTTTGGCTTTCTTCAACGACTGACAACTGAAAAAACAGGCATCGGCAAAGCCTTTGCGGTAAACCAGCGGAATGAAGCCAGAATTAGCAAAATCAAGTTCACGATAATCAGGAATAACCATCTCTACCGGAATTTTCATTTCTTCTTCGCCGCGGATGTTAAACATATGTACAGGCAGCCCCGTTATCAAACCGCCACCTTTGGGTCCACGCAGATATTGGCACCAACCTGAGCCGACAAAAGAGCGAACCATGTTTTGGGCAAACAAAGAGGCCGCATTTCCCCAAAGATAATCCGCATTGTTGTCGCCACGCACTTCCTCCTTGAAAGTAAAATTGCGAATCGGATTGGTGTCTGGATCGTATGGCTGACGCAGAATATAGCGCGGCAAGGTCAGACCGATATAAGCAGCCACTTCAGAATCTCGTAAGGCATTCCAGGAGCCATAACGAGGATGATTCATCAGCCCTGACAAGTCTTTGACAGAAGCTAACTCGTCCATGGTTTCACAGCCAAAGAATTTAGGAGAAACCGAGCTAATAAAAGGCGCGTGGCTGGCAGCAGCTACTTTGCCCATGATTTTTAACCAAAACTCATCATCTGGGGTATGATTAAATTCATAGAATCCTATCATGCTGCCATAAGGTTTACCGCCGTATTGATCATATTCGGCAGTATAAACCTTTTTGAACAATGCGCTACCGCTCACATCAACAGCATTGCTGTCAAAATCGGAGAACAGCTCATCTTTGCTAACATCAATCATGTCAATCATGACATCAGCTTTAAAATTGGTCTTAAGGATCAACTCGTTTAATGCACGCCAATTAGCCTCCATACTCTTAAAGCTTTCATGGTGAATAATCTGGTTTAATTGCGCATTAATCAATTCGTCAATTTCGGCAATCAAATTTTGTACTGCTCCTTTGTCAAATTTGTCCGCAGTAAAATCGATATTCATTAATACAGCAGCCATTCCTGAAATAAACCGATCTTCATCGCTAACATTTTCAGCAACAGTTTCCAAATGATTAGAAACCATAGGTTTCAAGTCAGAAACCTCAGTGTTGAGCCTCATGCTGGACAAGAAACGCTTTAAATCCAGTGTTTCACTGGCTGTAGCCACTTTAGTTTCTGTAGTCTCTGTAGTATTGGTAGTCTCGGTAGCCATAGCACCCTCAATATTCTAGTTGTTAATAATTTCGACAGGGCAGTTATTCTGCAGCACTAGGTAATTTGAAGCCTTCAAAACCTTTTAAATCTGCCAATATCTTGTCTTTATTTTCACTGTTGCTCATCAACTCGTTTAAGAGTTTATGTAACTCTTTGCGGTTGTTGACGTTAGTGAGCATCTCTGCAACTAACTGCTTTAAGGTGAGCAACCCTTTAAGTTTGGGGACGTGTTCAGCGACCTGATCGGGAGAAAAAGATTTCATTGAGTCGATGGGAAGAGAGATCTCCAGTTCCGGTTCATTATTAGGGTCAATTTTGTTATCAACCGTAAATTTCAGGCTCATACCCATATCTTTCATTGTTGCATCGGTATTGGTTCCATCCAGATTACGCACTCTCCGCTCGTCCAGATCCAGCTGACGGTCAGTAGAAGACCCTAGCGAAAAATCACCTAGAATCATTAATCTCAAAGGAAGCGTAATATCCGCCGGTTCACCGCTCACTTCGGTCTTGTAACGCAAGGTTAATCTTGATTGTGGAATTTCGTCTTGTATGGCCATTTTATCTCCCCAATTTAATTAAAGAATTTAATGATTTTTCCAATCGGTTACTACTATAGACTCTAGCAGTAGATTAAGCAATTCTTCTTATGTTGATTATAATGATTAAGTCATTGACTCTTAATTCATGGAAAATTTGCCTAAATCTCTTTGCATTTTTAATATGGCAAAAGCTTAAATATTTTACTTAGTTCAAAACAGTTTTCTCACTGTTTTTTATTATAAAAAAACAAATAAAATCATATAAATAATCACCGCAACTGATACCACCAAAAAAAACAGTGAGGACTTTCAAAACCAGGGAAACCAGCCTTTATTTTCTTTAATATTAACCTGGCTATTTTCTTTCAGTTCAATGTTATATTTCTCCTCAAGCGGCAAGCCGAGCAGCTTCTTCCATTGCAATCCTGGCTGAGTGAATAAAAAATACAAAGCAATAGCCCCTTGAGCGGGCTGACTGACTGTATAGTTTTGCGTGGTACCAGGAACGACTGAAAAAACACCTAACACACCGGGATCAGGCGGATCAGAAAAGGCTTTGCTGGAAACATCCTCATAACTTTCCAGCATAAACTGTTTTTCATTGGCGGCGCGAACCACAAAATAAAACAGCCGGTTGTTATTGGCCTGAGCATCAGCGGTAACTTCAAACCCCACCCCTGGCGGAGGAGTCGGTTCGCTGGCACAGGCAGCCAATAGCAGCGAAACAAAAAGTATCGGAAAAATTCTCCAGGTTGGAATAGGCATCATAAGCTTAACTTCCGGCAAGATTGGTAAATATCGCCCACGGAGCGGACTGAAAGGTGAACTCAAGGCTTAACGGCTGTTGTGGAAAATCAGGATGTGCAACTGACCATTGATAATGACTATTGCCTTGCGACTTACCCTGTTGCAGCAGCCGGAAAAAGTTCCATTGCGAATCGGCAACGGTCAGGCTGGTGTAAACCTGTGTTGGTGCAGAATCTTTACGGAACTCCATGCCTACTTCAACGGGTTGCGAGGTCCACCATTCAAGAGGCAATTTCTGCCAGGTTGATTGCTGGTTAAAACCTAGAACCGACACTCCGCCCGCCCTTAAATAAGTCAAAGACACCAATGGGGCGTTAGGCATTCGTTTAACATCATAAACCGGCATCAATCCTGGCTTGACTGCCAATTGCAACGGTTTGGGCGCCCCCTGCCCGTCCCAAAGACTCGTGGTAAATTTTTGCACCGCATTAAGGCGCTCAAATGTTTTAGCAGGCAATGCCAGACTATCGGACAGCTCATAACGCTTTAGCCATACTCCATTGCTAAAACTGCATAACGGTGAAAGATATCGTTGAAAAGTCAGCCAAAAAGCCCCCTGTTTAGGGTGGAAAACTTTAATTAAATCTTCAGGTACTAACTCTTTATCTTTTCCTGCATCAGGCAAAAACGGAAACTTGCCTAACAGAGGAACAACATTGGAATTCCAAATATCAAACCACAAACCATCAATCGTTTGCTTGATTTCAGCGGTACCTAGTTCCGCGACTTTTTGCACTGGAGCTAAAAATGGCTGTTGCCAATTATTCGGAATACCGGCATTTTGCAGCCAGCTTTTCACCAGCCTTGTATACGAAGTCTCTTCGTTGAGCAACATTCCCCAGGCAGCCCGGCCCATTGGAGTTATGGCACCTTTCAAAGCAGCAGAATCACCGTCAGATTTTTTCGGCAGGTACGGCTCTTTAGAATTTAACTCATTTTGCAGTTGTGACATGATAATCTGGTACTTTTGAAATTCAGGGTAAGCCCCATCTTTTTCTGCCATCATGCGTTGGATAAATCGAAACACCATCAGCTTTTGTGAAAATGACTGAAAGTCAGCCGAACCGGATAAGTCCAGTGCAGTATTGTTTTTTATTTGCACCAGAGCTTGCAACAAAGCTGAATTGGGCTGTTGTATTTGATCAAGTACATAGTTTAAAGCCCAGACCGAATTGATGCGCACCTGAAATTGCCGGAAATAGTCCAAATAAGCACTGATGTAGTGATCACTGTAAATGCGCAGATTGTTCATTACAAAATCGTTAAAACGTTTTTTCTCATTGGCATCAACAGGCAATTTGGCAACGATATTTGATAATGCCATTATCGTAGGTTTAAGATCTTTCGCAAACGCATCAGCCGATAACCGGCCGTCAATCCGCGCCTTGCCGGCAAACAGCGTTTCTCCATCATTGGTAGCATTCAACTCCAGATCGGGGTAAGCTGAAGGGGAGTCGAAAAAAATCCAGCCATCGTTATTTTTATGGCTTTGAACAATGTTGCGCAGCATCATCAGAATACGGCTGCGTTTTATCAAATCATGCCATTGAGTACTGCTATATGAAAAATTATTCTTGTCCAGACTAAAATTCATGGTCAACGGTGCTGGATCTGTTTTTGCCTCAACAACAGCTTGCACCTTTTTGAGGCACTGGTTTATTGATGCCGAGCTAGGGCAAGCTGTGGTGGCATCATCATTAAGATTAAGACTGCCAACCAATCTTAGTAACTGTTCCAACGGTTTTTGCCGCAACTCTACCTGCGCGTCTTGGTCTGATTCCAGGTTGAGATCCAGATTAGTGTTCTGCCGTAGCCACCCCATAATCATAAGCTCATGAGTATGGCTATTCAGTACATCAATAAATTTAAGCAGCTCAACCACTTGCAGGCGTAGCATTTTTAACTCAGACTCATCAATAGACTGTCTCGTAAGAATTATGTCAAAGTTTTGCAGCAAAAATAGCAGATTTGAATGAATTTTGTCGTAAGATTCAGGATTGGTATAACTCAGCTCGTTTAAAACCGGGTCCAGTTCATTGGTGTGAGAATTGTTCCTGATGTAATCAGTTATCATTATTCTATATCTGATCATGTAAGGCGTTGGCTTATCCTGCATTTCATTCAACACCAACTTCCCCATTTCGTTGTCGGACGTTGCATACAATATTGCAAGAATTTTATTGGTGCTAAAAATAGCATCGGGTTCAAATTGCGCCAGCTTTAATAGCGGAATTAAATAATATGTCCGTATTTCACGGATAAGCAAATGCTTTGTGTAGGCTAAAATATCGGGAAAAAAGTTAGGTTGAAAACTCAGTATCGCACTTTTGTTCAAGTCCAGACTAAAATCCAAAAACAAAGGACTGATTCTTTCTGGATAAAGCTCAGCGGGCGTAGTGCGAACCGTTTTAACGCCTTCCAGCACTTTATTAAGCAAAGACTTTTGATAAAAATAACTCCCTCCAAAATAGCTAACGCCTGTCAACAAAAGAATAAGAGCCGCTTTGGCGTGGTAATCCAGCTTAAAAGGCGATTCCACCGTGAAACCGGGCTGTAGCGCAAAAGGATCACAGCCAAAGCTATGCACTTGTTTCGACAACAAACATAACCGAACCACAGGTGGCAAGGTTGCGCCCTGTTCCAAACCGGCCTGACGCAAAAACTCTGACAAAATCCCAAGCAACCGTGGAGCTTCTCGCAGAAACACCACTATTTTAAGCACATCTTGAGACGAACATCTGACTAACGCCCGACTTAAATGCAGCTTAAATCCTTCCAGGCAAGACTCCAGATGATTAATACCATCATGTTCTGGGAAATCTATTTGCAAGGAAATCCCTGCCTGCTCCAAAAAAAGACAAAACTCCACAAAACCGGGAACTTTTTCCATATGACTCAGAGCCAGTACTAACGGCAAAGGTTTGCGCTCCAACTCTGAAAATACTTTCAGCTTGCCTGACAGTGCCTGACCAGAGAGTCGCAAATATTCTGGATCGGGCGCCAGTAAAGTCGAGGCATCAATCACCACAACAGCTTGCGGATTGGTAGGTAAGCGCTGCCATAATTTCTTTATGGCAAGATATGTGGCAGGGTTGGTGTCATAAAGCAGTGCCGATGAGAATTCCAGAATTAAAGCTTTGGCACCTTGATAAATTTGCAACAACGGATCATTGATGGCACTAGGATGGAATCGAAAATCCTGTCCTTGCCAGTCTCCATAATGGTTAATTATCTCTGTTTTGCCACAACCCGCCTCACCCAGAACTACGGAAAACGGCACTGCCAGTGCATCAGACCTTAGTCGCCAGGGAATGGCATGAATAAAACCACGCCATACTGTTAGCAACCGGTTTGGCGGCATCAAAGATTGTGTGGGTGCAGTTGTTTTGCCAGTCTCTTTAGGGTTTTTACGCCGCCACACCAAAAACGCCAACAGACACATAAGTAAAAAGACGACAGCCAAACCCAACCAGTCGAGCCAATCGAATCCACTCATTATCATTATTATCTTATTGAGTATGTTCATTGCAGATCCTGAGGCCATTTAATTACCGTGTCTACATCGTCGCTTTTGATATTCTCTGAACTGAGTTTTTGATCAACGCCAGTAAACACCAGTTCTCCATCAACAACATTGATGACAGCCTGTTGCCCGTCGCAAAGCTCACCTTTGAGCAAAAGTTCTGCCAGCGGATCCTGAATTCTGGTTTGGACAACCCGTTTTAACGGTCGGGCACCATACAGAGGATTAAACCCCCATTGCGCCAGTGCATCAAGAGCTTCGTCACTGATATTAAGTTCAATATTGCGTTCTTGCAGACGTTTGGCCAAATTCCTGACTTGAATATCTGCGATAGGACGCATAATTTCGTGAGTAAGTTGGCGAAAAATCAGGATGTCATCCAGCCGGTTAAGAAATTCGGGGCGAAAATGGCCTCGCACTATTTCCATAATTTGCCGCTGCATCTGTTGCTGCTCGGCTTCGGTTTCCACCGGTTCAATGTGCTCGGAGCCGAGATTGGAGGTCATCAGAATCAGAGTATTACTAAAACTGACCAAACGACCTTGGCTATCAGTCAGACGCCCCTCATCCAGCACCTGCAAGAACAGGTTAAACACATCGGGATGGGCTTTTTCTACTTCATCGAACAAAATCACGCTGTAGGGTTTGGTTCGTACCTGATTGGTTAACACTCCACCTTCTTCATAGCCAACATAGCCAGGAGGTGCGCCGGTGAGCCGGGAAACCGAATGTTTTTCCATGAACTCACTCATATCAATCCGTACCATGGACGCTTCGTCATTGAACAAAAAATGCGCCAGAGTTTTTGCCAGTTCAGTTTTGCCGACCCCTGTCGGCCCAAGCATGAGGAAGGAACCCAGTGGGCGATTGGCATCCTGAAGATGGGTATGGGCACGACGAATAGCCCTCGACACTGCGGCAATCGCCTCTTCCTGTCCGACTACCCGCTCACGTAAATGGCTTTCCAGTTGCAACAGCCGCTGCTGTTCAGAGTCGAGCATTTTCGATACTGGAATTCCTGTAAGTCTGGCAACTGTGGCGGCAATATCCTCTTCATCGATGGAATTTTTCTGCGACTGGACTTCGGTAGTGTCAATATCAGCATATTCAGCCAGGGTTTTTTCCGCCTGTGGAATCACTTTGTACTGTAATTCAGCTACCCGCACAAAATCTTCCTCGCGAATTTTCAGCTCCATTTCCCGACGGGACTCTTCCAATAACTTGCGGGCATTTTGCACTTCAGTCATCGCGCGTTTTTCACGCTCCCAGCGTTCAGTCATTTCGGTAACTTTTTCGCGCAGTTCCGCAATTTCACTCTGCAATTGCTGCTTGCGCGTTTCAGCCGATTCATTGAGCAACGAAGACCATTCGATTTCTAATGCCAGCAAATGCCGGTCTAAAACTTCCAGCTCTGCTGGTTTGGCAGATAAGCCAATACGCACCGTTGCGGCAGTTTGGTCTATCAAATCAATAGCTTTATCAGGCAGGAAACGGTCGGCTATGTAACGCCGCGACAGGCGAACCGCAGCCCGCAAAGCTGCTTCGGTAATGTGTATGCCGTGGTGCATTTCGTACTTTTCTTTGATGCCGCGCAAAATCATCAAGGTGGTTTCGTCATCTGGTTCGTCTACTTGCACAACTTGAAAACGGCGATTCAAGGCTGCATCTTTCTCGAAATGTTTGCGGTATTCTTCGTGGGTAGTGGCTCCAATACAGCGGATTTCACCGCGTGCCAAAGCCGGTTTGAGCAGATTAGCCGCATCCATCGAACCCTCGGCCTTGCCAGCACCAACCAGATTGTGAATTTCGTCAATAAAGGCAATCACATTTCCGGCATCGGTGATTTCCTGCAATAGTCGTTTAAACCGCTCCTCAAACTCACCCCGATATTTAGCCCCGGCAATCAATGAGCCCATATCCAGCGCCAAAACTGAACATCCGATTAAATCCTTGGGCACATCGCCAGCGATAATCCGCTGCGCCAGTCCTTCAACTATGGCGGTTTTTCCTACTCCAGATTCACCGACAATAATAGGATTGTTTTTAATTCGCCGACACAACACCTGAATTGCAAGGTTGATTTCATCCATTCGGCCAAGTACTGGATCCAATTGGCTTTGCCGTGCCAATTCGGTTAAATCGCGGGCATACTTACTCAAGTATTCAAAGTCGGCTATGTTTTCCCCACCTTTATAACCGCCCTTCGGTATCTCTTCCAGCACCTTGATAAATGCCTCCTTGCTGCCACCTGCCTCGGCCAGTACAACCCTGTATTCCTCTAGTTCCCACAACCCCATCAATAGATAGTGGATACCGATGTATTTATCACCTAGCTTAGCCGATGCCTGCTCAGCCTGAATAAACAAACGCTCAAGTTCGCGGTTAATTGGTGTTTGCTGGCTATTTTTCAAAGCTTTCGGTTGTGCTATCAACTGCGCATCAACAGTAGCTCCCAACCGAGTTAAATCAACATTGGCCTGCTCCAGATATTTTTTCCCTGTGCTGTTTTTGGATTCCAGCAACGCATATAAAAAATGCCAGGGGGTTACTAACTCATGGTCTTTTTCAACAGCTAAACGGCAGGCCCGTTCAATGGATTCTTGTGCTTTTAAATTAAATTTTTCGATAATCATAATTCACTTTTTATTATTATCCTTGGTAGTGCTGTTGAAAGCGATTGTGGAAAAATTATCACACTTTTAAAAAGTAGACAGCTATTTTTCCACGTGTTTTCTGGCATAAAACATAGCAAAAAAATTTAGGCCGTTTCGTTTCGCAAGCTCAATCAAGAGCTTTTGCTTAAGCTTTAACAAACTCAAACCATAAACTTTATCTGGCTTTAGTTATAGTGATGCTATCACGGCTCATGCCTTGTATGGATGAATAGCCAATGCCGATTTTTTAATATTGATAATCGCGGTATCCATTATCCTCTTCATATTGCGGTGGCGGATTGTAACTCTTTCTATTCTTGTCATAATTGCGTTGATAAGAATCATTATTTTGTGGTGGCGGGGTATATTGCGGCGGTGGGTTGTATTGTGGCGGCGCGGGATTCTGATTGTTGTAATTCGGATTATTTGTAGTCCCTTCATCCGGCACAATTAAAAAAGGCACGGGCAACGTCGGCTCAAACTGTACCTTCATTTTTTGATCAGTTTCACATGCTGTTAAAAATAACAGCGAACCAGTGATAACAACCGACTTGGTTAATTTGTTCATCGCGATTTCCTCAATTTAAAAGCAAACATTTATAACATAGCAGAAAACAGCTAAACACCCTACAAATCAAAACTAAAAAACGACTCTTGTTCCGCCCAGACCACAATAACCACCTGGATTTTTTGCCAAATACTGCTGATGATAGGTTTCGGCATAATAAAAAACCGGAGCAGGAATGATTTCAGTAGTAATCCTACCTAACCCGGCGGCATCAAGCTTAGCTTGATAATACTGCCTTGAAGCAATTGCTGCCAGCTGCTGTTCGTCTGTATAAGTATAAATCACCGACCGATACTGCGTACCTACATCATTCCCCTGCCGCATTCCTTGTGTAGGGTCGTGCGATTGCCAAAACAGCGCCAACAGTTGTTGATAGCTTATAAGCTGCGGATCAAAAATCACTTTTACGACTTCAGCATGTCCGGTCATTCCGCTACATAATTCATCATAGGTTGGATTTGGCGTGTAGCCCCCGGCATAACCTACCGCTGTGCTGAATACACCATTTTGCTGCCAGAATTTGCGTTCTGCTCCCCAAAAACAGCCTAACCCGAATACAGCCTGTTGTAATGTTTCAGGAAACGGCGCCGTAATCGAATTGCCAGTGACAAAATGTTTATTGACAGGTTGCAGAGGGGTATCTCGTCCTTTTAAAGCGGACTCAGGAGTTGGAAGTGTAACTTTTTTAGTGCTAAAAAACATAACAGAGCCTATAGCGGTAGTGATTTAACCGTGGCTAAGTTTATAATGAGACTGGTTATTTTAGATACAAGAAACTATGAAAGAGTACGATTGTTTACGGCGGTTTTTATTTGAAGAGTTAGGCGTACGCGGCGAATGGGTACGCTTGCAAGAGAGCTGGCAAGCGGCAAAACAGCATCAAATCCTGAATTCTGCGGTGGAGAGCCAGTTAGGACAGAGTTTAGCAGCGGCGGTACTGCTATCAGCAACCATCAAATTTGAAGGCTCAATGATTCTGCAAGCCCAAGGTGATGGGGCCTTAAGAACATTGGTAGCGCAATCCAGTCATGACCGAAAAATCAGGGGTCTGGTGCGCTATAACAGCGAAGTGTCTACGCAAACCCTGCCGGAGATGATGGGGCAAGGGCGTTTGGTGTTAACGGTTGAATTTGAAAACGCACCTCCTTATCAAGGTGTAGTGGCTTTAGAAGGACAATCTTTAGCCGATATATTACACGTTTATTTCTTGCAATCCGAACAACTGCAAACCCGATTGTGGCTGTTTGCCAACGACAACCAAGCTGTTGGCCTGTTTTTGCAGGAGCTTCCAGCGCAAGCCAGTTATAAAGCAGATTGGGAGCGAATTGAAGCTTTGGCAAACACAATCACCGAAGCTGAGTTATTCAACCTCGATTGCGAGGAAGTATTATATCGTCTGTTCAATGAGGAAAAAGTCAGAGTCTTTCCTGCTGAAAGCGTTGAATTCAACTGTCATTGTTCGCGGGAAAAAATATCCACCACTTTGCGCTCAATGGGCCAGGCCGATTTAGAAGCAATACTGACCGAGCGAGAAACAATTGAAGTGGACTGTGAGTTTTGTGGTGCAAAATATCACTTCAATAACAACGATGTAAGCACTCTGTTTCAATAATGGTAATTTTTCAGGATTCAGGCATTATTTTTGCGACAATTTAACTCAATACGGCTTATTTAAGCTAGAATATCAAATTTTGTTAATACTCTATTGCTTCTGGTTTGTTGCGCTGAAGTGATATATTTTCTTGGAGTCATCATGCGTATTATCCTTTTAGGCGGTCCCGGTTCTGGTAAAGGCACTCAAGCCCAATTCATTACTGAAAAATACGGCATTCCGCAAATTTCCACCGGCGACATGTTACGCGCAGCAGTGCGTGCAGGCACAGCGTTAGGCATAGAAGCAAAAAAAGTCATGGATGCAGGCGGCCTGGTTTCAGATGACATTATCTTAGGCCTAATTAAAGAGCGTATTGCCCAGGATGATTGCGTAAACGGCTTTTTACTGGACGGCTTTCCCCGCACCATTGCTCAGGCTGAAGGTTTGGCAAAAATGGGCGTTGAGTTGGATGATGTTTTGGAAATTGCAGTTTCTGATGAAGAAATTATTAAACGCATGAGCGGTCGCCGCGTACATTTAGCTTCTGGCAGAACTTATCATGTCATCTTCAATCCCCCAAAAGCTGAAGGTGTGGACGATTTGACTGGCGAGCCATTAATTCAGCGTGATGATGACAAAGAAGAAACCGTGCGCAAGCGCCTGGAAATCTATCACCAACAGACTAAACCGTTAGTTGATTTTTATAGCGCCAAAGCAGCAACTGGCACAGTAAAATTTTCAACTGTCGCTGGCGTAGGTTCAGTTGAAGAAATTACCGCTAAAGTGTTTGCAGCATTAGCGTAGGTTTGAATTAGGAAAAATAATGGCAGGACAAACTTTATACGATAAATTGTGGCAGGATCACGTTGTTTCTACCCATGAGGATGGTTCAGCGTTGATTTATATTGATCGGCAATTGGTGCACGAAGTCACTTCACCGCAGGCTTTTGACGGATTGCGTCTGGCGGGTCGGAAACTCTGGCGGCAAGCACGGAACCTGGCTGTGGCTGACCACAATGTCCCAACCATTGATAGAGATAAAGGCATCGCCGACCCGATTGCAAAACTGCAAGTTGAAACGCTGGATAAAAACTGTGCTGAATTCGGGATTACCGAATTTGATATGGGCGATGTACGGCAAGGCATTGTGCACGTCATCGGACCTGAGCAAGGCGCAACTTTGCCCGGCATGACTGTTGTCTGTGGCGATTCTCATACATCCACACATGGTGCTTCTGCGGCATTGGCCTTTGGCATTGGCACCTCAGAAGTTGAACACGCAATGGCAACGCAATGTCTGGTGCAGAAAAAATCCAAAAACATGCTGATTAAAGTCAACGGCCATGTCGGAAAAGGCATAACAGCTAAAGACATTGTCTTGGCGATTATTGGCAAAATCGGCACCGCAGGCGGCACAGGCTATGCGATTGAATTTGCCGGTGAAGCGATTGCCGCTTTGTCGATGGAAGGGCGAATGACGGTTTGTAATATGGCGATTGAAGCAGGCGCAAGAACCGGTTTGATTGCAGTAGATGATATCACCATTGATTATTACCGAAACCGGCCTTTCTCACCAAAAGCCGAACACTGGGATATGGCGGTCAAGGCTTGGAGCAATCTCCATTCTGATGCTGATGCTCTGTTCGATAAAGTTGTTGAACTAGATGCTACAGCGATTAAACCTCAAGTGACTTGGGGAACTTCACCTGAGTTAGTAGTGGCAGTTGATGAATGTGTTCCTAATCCTGTTGATGAAAGCGACAGCGTAAAGCGTGACAGCATGATTCGCGCTTTAGAATATATGGGGTTGCAGGCCGGTCAAGCTATTACCGATATTAAAATTGACAAGGTTTTCATCGGCTCCTGCACCAACTCACGGATTGAAGATTTACGCGCGGCGGCGGAAGTTGCCAAAGGTAAAAGCAAAGCAGAAAACGTGAAACAGGTTTTAATTGTGCCGGGTTCTGGACTGGTAAAATTGCAAGCTGAACAAGAAGGTTTGGATAAAATTTTTATCGAAGCCGGTTTTGAGTGGCGTGATCCGGGGTGTTCGATGTGTTTGGCGATGAATGCGGATCGTTTGGAAGCCGGTGAGCGTTGTGCTTCAACTTCTAACCGGAATTTTGAAGGGCGGCAAGGTTATGGCGGACGCACGCATTTAGTGAGTCCTGCTATGGCGGCAGCGGCAGCGATTGCAGGACATTTTGTTGATGTCACTCGTATCAGTGGAGGCAACTAAAACATGAGAGCTTTTACTAAAATCACTTCTTTAGTGATGCCTTTGGATAGAGCGAATGTTGATACTGACGCGATTATTCCGAAACAGTTTTTAAAATCCATCCGCCGTGCCGGTTTTGGCCCGTATTTATTTGACGAATGGCGTTATTTAGATCGCGGCGAACCGGAAATGGATTGTACTAACCGTCCGTTAAACAAAGATTTCGTACTGAATCAATCGCAATACCAAAACGCGGAAATTTTGTTGACTCGCGAAAATTTCGGTTGCGGCTCTTCCCGCGAACACGCCCCCTGGGCTTTGGAAGACTACGGCTTTCGCGCCATCATCGCCCCCAGTTTTGCCGATATTTTCTACAACAACTGCTTTAAAAACGGACTATTACCTATAGTATTAAATGCTGAAGTTGTTGATAGCTTGTTCAAGAAAGTCACTGATGGTTATCAATTAACCGTAGATTTAGCCACGCAAAAAATCACCACACCTGATGCCATGAGTATCGATTTTGTGATAGACGCTGATAGAAAACATCGGTTGCTAAATGGTCTGGACGACATTGCATTGACTTTGCAACAGGCTGACAAAATTAAGGAATATGAAACTAAGCGGGCAAAACAGGCACCTTGGCTGTTTACAGCATAATTTCAGAGTGGGATTCAAAAAGCGTTTTGAGTTCTGATTTTAAACAAATTTTTTAAAGTAAATGACAAAAAAAATTGCAGTATTAGCGGGAGATGGCATCGGCCCGGAAATTATGGCGGAGGCCATTAAAGTTTTAAACGTTTTGAACGGCCAAATGAACTTAGGCCTAGAGTTTGAAAACGGCTTGATTGGCGGCGCCGCTTATGATGTACATGGCTCGCCGTTTCCACAACCGACGATTGATTTAGTGAAAAAAGCAGATGCGATTTTACTCGGTGCAGTCGGTGGCAAAAAATGGGAGTCTCTGGATATTTCCGTGCGCCCTGAAAAAGGTTTATTGGGTTTGCGCTCGGTCTTAAGGTTATTTTCTAACTTGCGTCCGGCGATTTTATATCCACAATTAGCCAACGCCTCCAGCTTAAAACCGGAATTGGTATCTGGTCTGGATTTAATGATTGTGCGTGAGCTCACCGGCGGAATTTATTTCGGTCAACCCCGTGGTATTCGGATTTTGGAAAGCGGGGAAAAACAAGGTTTCAACACTTTAGTTTATAGTGAATCGGAAATCCGCCGCATTGGTCATTCAGCTTTTAAAATTGCGCAAAAACGTAATAAAAAACTTTGTTCGGTGGATAAGGCGAATGTCCTGGAGTGCACTGAATTATGGCGGGAAGTTATGATTGAAGTCGGCAAGGAATATCCTGATGTCGAATTGTCACACATGTACGTTGATAATGCCGCAATGCAGCTAATTCGCGCACCAAAACAGTTCGATGTAATGGTCACTACCAATATGTTTGGTGATATTCTCTCCGATGCAGCAGCAATGTTGACCGGTTCTATCGGCATGTTGCCTTCTGCGTCTTTGGATGCCAACGGCAAAGGCATGTATGAACCAATTCATGGCTCCGCGCCTGATATTGCTGGCAAGGGAATTGCCAATCCATTAGCAACAATTTTATCAGCGGCAATGATGTTGCGTTATACCTTTAATTTGAGTGTAGCTGCGGATCGCATCGAAAACGCGGTTAATAGTGCCTTGAACGCCAATGTGCGCACCGCTGATATTTTTTCAGAAGGGATGATTAAAGTCAGCACTTCACAAATGGGTGATGCAGTTGTATCTGCATTGCAAAATGGAGCAATTTAAATGATGAAAACTTATGATGTTGCGGTGGTTGGTGCAACCGGTGCAGTCGGCGAAGCCATGTTAGCCATTTTGGAAGAGCGCAATTTTCCAGTGGGGAAAATTTATGCCTTGGCCAGCAGCCGTTCAGTAGGAAAAAGACTGAGCTTTAAAGGTGAGTCTCTAAAAGTTGAAGATTTAGAAACATTTGACTTTTCCAAGGCCCAAATCGGTTTATTTTCACCTGGAGCTTCAGTTTCAGAAATTTACGCACCTAAGGCAGCAGCAGCGGGCTGTATCGTTATCGACAATACCTCGCAGTTCCGCTATGACGATGATATTCCATTAGTTGTACCGGAAGTCAATCCTCAAGCGATCGCGATGTATAAAAATCGCGGGATTATCGCCAATCCAAATTGCTCAACCATCCAAATGTTGGTGGCATTGAAACCAATTTATGATGCAGTCGGCATAGACAGAATAAATGTTTGCACTTATCAGGCAGTTTCAGGCACTGGTAAAGAGGCGATTGAAGAACTTGCTACGCAAACAGCAAACCTTTTAAACGCAAAACCGGTTAAGGCTCAAGTTTACCCCAAACAAATCGCTTTTAATGTGTTGCCACAAATTGATGTTTTTATGGATAACGGCTACACCAAAGAAGAAATGAAAATGGTCTGGGAAACCCAAAAAATTATGGGTGACACTACCATTAAAGTTAATCCTACTGCGGTAAGGGTACCGGTTTTTTATGGCCATTCTGAAGCTGTGCATATTGAAACCAGACAAAAAATCAGTGTTGAACAGGTAAGAGATTTATTGCGCAACGCACCTGGGGTAGTATTAATGGATGAACGGATAAACGGCGGTTATCCAACTGCAGTAACTGAATCCGCAGGCCAGGATGCAACCTTTGTCGGCAGAATTCGCGAAGACATTTCCCACCCTTTAGGGATTGATCTCTGGGTTGTAGCTGACAATGTTCGCAAAGGAGCCGCATTAAATAGTGTGCAAATTGCAGAAGAACTGGTAAAAAATTACATCTAGTCTAAGATTAGTAAATATATTTCACTATGCGCGGTAAGAGACTGTGGTAACTAATTTTGAAGGAGAGCAAAGTGCGCAATTTAACTAAAGCTTTAGCGGCTGTATCACTACTGGTACCGGCCAGTGGTCACTCGTTAGGGATTGGCGATATTAAATTGCATTCTGCCCTTAATCAGAACTTAAAGGCTGAAATTGCCTTGGTCGTTTCGCCCAATGAAGATGTTTCTGATATAAACGTCAGATTGGCTTCCCCTGAAAAGTTTGATGAGGCAGGAGTCGCATGGAGTTCTTTTTATAACAAAATAAGATTCAAAACAGAAACTCAAGCCAATGGCTCTGTTATTGTAAAACTAACCTCTAACGAGCCATTGAAAGCCCCGTTTTTGGATGTGGTACTTGAAGTAACCTGGCCCAAAGGCAGTCTATATCGCGAATTCACTGTTCTCATTGATCCGCCGGCAAATTACGCGCAACCAAAAGCAACCACATATAAAAAGTCACTGAGAACTTCGGCTTCAAATAAAAAGCCGGTGGCTAAGCTTGCTCAGGAAAAAGAAACTGGCTCTGTAACACATACTGAACCTGCAACTGTTGAACTTGCTCAATCTCCCCCTTCTTTTTCCTCAACTTCCACTGAAAAAACCGCTGTAAAAATAGATGCGCTGGGTACAGATAATGAACCAGTTAAATCGCCCGAAAAAATAGATGCGCTTGGATCGAGTAATGAGCCTGACAAATCCGCTTCTGCTGTAAAAAACAAAGTTAAACCGAGTCATCCTGTTATCACAAAAGCCAAGAATCAAAACCTGGCAACTCCTGCTGATGCTAAACCTGCTGCTGATTCTGTTGAAACTGATAAAGATGGCGTTGTCAAAGTCGAGACTAAAGATAAAATCACTAAAGCTGCACCACCTGCAACTGAAGCATCTGTAAAACAATACGGTCCGACTAAAAAGAAATCCAATTTATATCGGATTGCAAAGGCGGTGAACTCCGACCCTGACATTTCGGTCGAACAGATGATGTATGCCATCTATAACGCTAATCCAGAAGCGTTTTATAATGACAACATTAACTCTTTGCGTGCAAATCAGCTGTTAAAAATTCCAACCCGAGATGACATTTTAAAAACCGCCCCCAATGCAGTTGAAAAACGCGCTGGATTGCATCACAAAGTAGAACGGGTGTCTGAAAAAGAGCCAGTTGAAGCAAAAAACATACAGGTAAAAGCAAAGAAAAGCTTTAAAAGAAAGCTTAAGTTAAAGCCGCCTCATGAAAATAAAATTGCAAAAACATCTGAGATTTCTCCTACAGCAGTAATAGAGCAAGAAAATCAAACGAAACTTTCCAATGCCAACCGAGACTTGCAAATTCAATTGAAGAAAATGCAGGAACAGTTAGAGGCTATGCAAAATTTGCTATCGCTAAAAGATCAGAAATTAGCGTTGTTGCAAAAACAATTAGAAGGCAAAGCAACAGCAGATAAAGCTATTGATAAAAAACTGGCAGATGCAAAAGCTTCTGCTGAAAAAACAGCTTCTGAGAAAAAGGCTTTAGAAGATAAAGTCAAAGCAGCAGCTGATGCGAAAGCTAAAGCTGATGCAGAGACAAAAGCAGCCGCTGAGAAAAAAGCTTTGGAAGATAAAGCCAAAGCAGATAAAGCTG
>CAIQWF010000080.1 GCA_903875455.1 uncultured Pseudomonadota bacterium | reverse complement strand
CGAAAGTGTTGGTTTAACATAGTTGATAGCTCGTTGAAGTGGGACATAATCTTTCGTTTCGCAAAAATATAATATTTTGTCACATTTTCAACGAGTTATTTTTTGTCATGTACAGAGCCCGAATTGTTATCATTACCGCCTACAAGATAAATAGCTTTATCACCATTCGTAATTAACTCTTCTAAATTCACGCCTAGAACATCAGCAATTTTTGCCAGCTTTGCCAAATAATTTTCCGCATTCGATTGATAGTCAGTTTCGCCTCGTTCTACTTTGGCATAGCCTTGTGTTGTCATGCTTAATTTTTCCGCCATTTGTTCCTGAGACCAGCCTTTTGATTACGCAAAAAGCGTATTTTTTCATGCACTTTCATCATAGCAACCGTGAGTATAGAAATAGCAACTGTGAGTTGATTGTAGCAGGATTGGTAAGGATTTAGAATTTTAACGCACTATTAAGTTAAACCCAAAAGCATTACTTTTTACTTTGAGAGAGAACATCATGTATAAAAATTTTACAGTTACATCTAAAGCTCATTATTTCAAATACAGAAACCCAGAGGCTAAAACATGTCCCTATTGTGGCGGCCCTTTAGATGACAATGGGAAATGTCCTAAGTGCTAATTACTAAGCAAGGAGTTGTTTATGTGGGCGTGGATAATAGGTGGGTTAATTGTGCTAGGTATCATAGGGGCTTTATCAGATAAATCAGAATCTTCAAGTTCGAGCAGTTCTAGTAATGACACCTCTAGTAAATGGTGTAATCATGAATGGGGGGAGTGGTTTAAAAGCGGAAAAGATTTTGATCAATTTGGAAATCCAGTGCTTAAAAAAAGACGATGTAAAAAATGTGGCGAGGTAGATATTTTTTCATAACTCGATAAGATGCGTATAGGATGCTGCCGACGATAGTAGGCGTATCGCCAACGTTTAAAAACAAAACCGCCAGAGGCAAAAACCAATGGCGGTTTTTTATTGCCTGTGGTTTTGATAGGTCAGTGATATAATTAACCATCTTTACTCAAAACAGGTCACTGACAATGTATGCTATTTCTTTTGATTTAGACACCGTACAACTACAGCAACAATATCCCTCACCCTCTTGGCAAAACGCCTATAACGACATCAAAAAAATATTGCTTCCTTTAGGCTTCAACTGGCAGCAAGGCAGCGTTTATTTTGGTGACGGTAATATGAATGCGGTAAAGTGTGTATTAGCAGCCCAACAACTCAGCCAAGCGTATCCTTGGTTTAAAGGCTGTGTGCGTGATATTCGGATGTTGCGGATTGAAGAATTAAACGATTTATCACCTGCGTTATAATTCAACTTGCAACACACAAACCGCCTTGAAAGCAAAACCAACGGCGGTTTTTTATTGCGCGTTCATCGGACGGTCAAACAACCCCAACAACTGCAAAAAACAGCGTGAGGCGGCAATCACCTTAATCCAACAACCGCGTTTCTAAAATTTCCTTAAACTTGCGCAAAATCGCAATAATCTGCAATAAGTCATCTTGCTCCGTGCAATCATAACTTTCAGAAATACAATAGGTTTTTTCCGTCAGCAGAAAGAACTCCCAAAACTTCCCCGTGATTGTGCAGCCGTATAAAGGCTTGCCATTATTATTAATATGTTGTGCGCACAGCAGAGCTTCTAATAATTGAGCAACCGGGTCGCCATTAGGATCGCGGTGTTTTTTCCATTCTTGAAAATGAAAATAAGGCACTTCGGGGGTATCCAAAATCCCTTTAGCAATCATAAAATCGGTTTTGACTTTTAAAAAATGTTCGCCAATCGTAGCTTCAACAACACGCTCAAAATAAGGTTGGTATTGTTTTTCATCACTGCGCAAATAAGCAAGCAGTAAAACGAATGCAATAAACTGCATTTTTAAATCTTCTTCATGCCAGCCGTCTATATGCTGTTGCGCATTCGTTAAAATAATATCAAACAAATATTGTTCATTTGAATTAAGTTCCGTCTCGCAATTAAGCCATTCCTCTAACAATGGATGCGCGTGATTGCCCACTAAACGTTGTAAATTAAATAGCTTGATTAACTCTGCTTCACTGTATTGTTTTATCTTTCTTGCCATTGTTTTTCCTGATCAATAAGGAGCTATTGCCTATCACTTAACCTTGAAAGCGCAATCTCATAAACTTCATTTCTATCCCGCTTACCCACTGCAATCACCGTTACCGTAACAATCTCATCAGCAACAGAATAAACCAAACGATACCCCTGTTGCCGCAACTTGATTTTATAAAGATTCTGCCCACCCAATAAAGCCGCCGCTGGAACATGCGGATTTTCCAGACGCTCTTTCAGCTTCTTTTTAAACTGCTCTTTAAGCGTATGCCCCAGCTTTTCCCACTCTTTCAACGCAGACTTTTTAAACTCCAGCTTATAAGTCATCTAACGAAACCGCGATAGATTCTTCATTTTGCCGTTCTTTAACGATTTTTAATAACGCCATATCGTCAATCAATTCCATCATCGCTTGATAAGCCAAAGCGGGAACACAATAAAAAGCGGGCTGGTTTCTGTTTAAAACAGCAACCGGCATTCCATCACCACTGGCAACTACTTTCATAGGATTGGCTTTGAGTTCTGAAATACTGGCGACTGTTTCTGTTAGCATTGGATAAGTCATCATAACCTCTATTTTTTAAAAGACCTGATTATAGAATTCTTAACTGGTTTTATAAAGTAAAAACAAAAGCTGTTTTTCTTGTGTACTCATCGAACGGTCAAACATCCAACAACTGCAAAAAACAGCCTGAGGCGGCATCTTGCAAATTATCGTGAAGAAATAACGGGTACTGCAAAAAATCTGTAGCAACTTGCTACACTTTTGCCACTTCCGCATCCACAAGCTTGGCTAAAAAATCCCTTAATTGCTGATGATGTTCCGGTTTCAACACACTGGCATTGAGTTTTACCGTCACTTGCCGACTGGTGGCAGAAATATTGCCGATTTTTTTACCGGCACTTATAAAATGATGGGTGTGAACTGAGCCGCCCGCTGTGCTTTCGGATAAAGCCGCCAGTTTTTTGCTGATATAAGCGGTGATTTTGGTTTGATCCAGTTCGTTGGCTAATAACAGTGACCAGGCTTCTACTAGACAGGTGTTGAAAAACGGTGAATTTTCCTGCTGTTTCAACAGGCGTTTAATATCACTGGCAGCCGAACGCGATAATAGTTTCGGGTTGTTATTCAAATCGTTGCGGATAAATTCCGGCAAATCATCAAAAGCAAAATAGCGATACATATCTTCGCGGTTAAAACCTAAAGATTCTGCCAGTTTGGTTTTACTGGGAAATACATTTTCAATTTGCCGCAGCGCCAAACCGATTTCATAATCAGTTAAATCGGCCCGGTCTATATTTTCAGCCAGGGCGAAAACCGCCATGTCGCTGTCGGTGATGCTGGTGACCAAAGCCTCGATACTGGTTTTGTTCAGTAGTTTATAAGCCCGCCAGCGCCGCTCACCGGCGGCAATCTGATAATGATTGTCCACTTTCCGCAGCAAAATCGGCTCCAATAAACCGATTTCGCTAATAGACGTGGCTAACTGCTCCAGCTCAGCCTGCGGGAAAATTCGCCGGGGCTGATAAGGGTTGGGCTCAATGTTATTAACCGGAACCAAGGTGTATTCGCGCCCCTCCTTGAACTCAACCGATTGATTGGCATCAACATGACGCTGATTGTTTTGCTGGAGCTTTTCTGCCAGCAGCTTTTTTAAATCTTTACTCATCCTGTTTACTTCCATCAGTAAGGTTTAAGTTTTTGGCAATAAGTCGGGCCAGCTTTCGGAATTCGCCCGCCACTTTTGAATGTTTATCCAGTGCGTGCAGGCTCATTTGTGCAATTGCCGATTGATTGACTTTGGTACTGGTGGGAATTTTCACCTCCAGCAATTTGCCAATCTGTTCTCTGGCGGAAGCTTCAATCAATTTGCATACCGTTTGCCGGTCATCATGGCGAATTAACAAGGCGCCGATTAACTCCAGCTTTGGATTGATGCGGCGGATTTTTTCGACCATTTTCAGCAAATCGGTGACCCCATACATCCCGTATTGCGAACCGGATTCAACCGGAATAATCAAATGGGTGGCGGCGGCCAGGGCGTTACTGGTCAATAATTTCAAACTGGGCGGGCAGTCAATCAGAATCACATCGAAAATTCCGTGCAAAGGTTTGATTTTTTCACGCAATTCTTCTGAGGGGCGCGGGGCGGTATCTTTTAACTCGTCCTCGGTTTTGCCTAATGCCAACGAGCCGTAAATCAAAGATACGCCTTCAAGATTGGTATCGCTTTGAATCGCTAACGGCAGTTTTTCCACTTCTGAAAGCAGCAGTTCGGCACAGGTGACGGCAATTTCACTGGGATGTTTTTTGCCGATGTGCAGACTGGCATTGGCTTGCGGGTCAAGATCTATTACCAGCACAGACAAGCCCATTTTTGCCAGTTCAGCGGAAAGATTGATAACTGTGGTAGTTTTTCCGCAGCCGCCTTTATGGTTGGCAACGGCAATGACGACGGTGTTTTTTTCTGACATGGGTGTGAATTAGGAAATTGAATTTTGTGGGCAGTATATAGTTGTTTTGCACGAAAGTGTAGCAAGTTGCTACACATGTAAAGTATGAAATTTTCGGGATTTGCGGATCTGGCTATAGTGTTGATGTGCCAAAAATTTTAACCAATGCCTGCAGCCTTTCCAAATCCGGGTGGTCGGCATAAACCCCGCTCATTGCAATTCCAGCCTGCATTCCGCGCACAAACAAATAGCGCACCCCGCCAAAATGTTCGGCGTAAGAATAATTCGGCAAGCGCTTTTGCAAATACAAATCCAGCACCACGCTATAAAGCCAATATTGCAAACCGTAATTATGTTCCCGCATTGCCGCAACCAGATTTTCCAGCTGATAATTTTCCAGCCAGTTGGTTTTGTAATCCATCACAAAATATCGGCCCCGATATTCGCATATCAAATCAATAAAGCCAGTTAAAAATCCTGACAGCTGTTTTTCAGTCAACGGCGCAAAAGCGGGGCAATCTTTTAACACTGCATTAATGTGCTGAACTTTCAGTGCATTCACTTGCAAGTAAAACGGCATTTCTTTTGCGCAATGCCAAGGTTCAAGGTTTTTTAAACAAAAGTTTTCATCATCAAATGATAACGGCGTACTCACCACCGCTTGCAAAAGTTGATTAATCAACTCCGGCTGCTCCAGTTTCAAACCGAATCGGGCACAGGTTTTCTCCCGTTGTACGCTGATGTCATATTCAGGATTGGCCAGATTTTTAAAGCTGTTAAACTCCAGCAGATTATGAATCACGTTGCCGGTATGCGAGCCTTTCGGCAAAGCTAAAACCGCCTCATCTTCCGGTTTGGTTTCTTCGCTTTCCTGAGATTTATCCAACGGCATATCGGGCGTGGACTCCATGCTCAAGGCCGCCAGCGCCGTGTAGCTGCTCATGGTCCAGTCCGTATAAAAAGCCCGTTTTCGTTGCCTAAAGCTAAACTGTAAATCCGCTTGTTGAGTTTGATAACGCTCTGTTACAAGATTGGGAGTTTCCAATAACTGATAATCGAAAACCTCCGGCTGTGCATTTTGAAAACTCTGTAATTTAATTTGCTGGTCGGCAAAACTGGCAGCGGCAAAATCCAGCAAATAGGCCATTGCTGAATTATTGGGATTTTCTTTGCTGCGGACATTCGACCAGGCCAGATAACAGCGATATTTGGCCCGTGTCACCGCCACATAAAAAACCCGCAAATCTTCCGCCAGTTGTTCGTTTAACGCCTGCATTCGATGCGCTTCAAAATCGGCAGAGCCTAAATCCGTCAACATTTTGCCGTTTTGATGACAGACTATTAATTCTTTTTCAGTTTTCAAATAATCATTGCTTTGCCACAACACCGGACAAAACACCACGTCATATTCCAGCCCTTTGGAACGGTGCATGGTGACAATTTTTACCGCCGCCGCATCACTTTCCAGACGCAGTTGCTGTTCGTCCGCGCCGCCGTTTTCAGGATGACTAACCGCTTGTGCCAGATAAGCCAGGGTTTTATGTACGCCCAGATGTTGCTGTTCGGCCTGCTGCTGCAATAGCTCGATTAAATGATGAATATTGGTGAGCAAGCGTTCGGCAATCGCCGAAGCAGCAAGATGATGAAAAACTTTTTCCTGCACCAACAGCCGTTGCATCATCGCCATTAAGCCCTGATTCTGCCAGTCGTGATGATAATCCACAAATCGGGCTGACCAGTTATCCAGTTCTGTTTCATTGTTGATGAGCTGATAAAATTGCTGTCCGTCCAGACCAAACCAGTCCAGACTCAAGGCCTGTTTTAGCAAATGTCCATCAGCCGGATTTGCCACCGCCTGCAAAACTTTGTACAACTCCTGTGCCTGTGTCGAGCTATAAACTGATTCAATGCTATTTAACACCGCAGGCACACCAGCTTTTTGCAAAACTTGCTGATATTCCCGCGCCTGCGCATTGGTTCTGACCAGCACCGCGATATTGTGCGGTTCCAGCTTCTTGCTGGATTTGTCGATGATATTAAAATCCTCATTGAGCAAACTGACGATTTCACTAACGACCGCATTTCTGATTTCAGTCGCCGCCTTCCCTGCTGGCCAATAACCGCTGTCACTGTCATTTTCGTTTAACTGCCACAACATCATCGGTGCAACAGATTTACCCGCATATTGCAATGTGCCGTCTTCAACTTTTCGTGCCGCAGCAACTTCGTTAAACTCCAGCATCGCAAACAAAAATGCCTGTTCACGGTTGAATAACGCATTCACGCCAGCAACCACCTGAGGATGGGAACGCCAGTTTTTTCCCAGGGTAAACCGATGTGAGGCTTGTTGTTGGGCGGAAAAATAGGAAAAAATATCGGCACCACGAAATTTGTAAATCGCCTGCTTCGGGTCGCCGATTAAATACAGATATTGTTCTGGAGCTTGGAACAGTGCCGAAAAAATTCCCCATTGCTGCTGGTCGGTGTCCTGAAACTCATCAATCAGCGCGACTTTAAAACGCTGTTGCAGCGCCGAAGTTAATAACTGCTGACTATCATTTTCCACCGCTTGTGACAGCCGAAAAATCAAATCATCAAACGACATCAGATTTAACTCCTGCAAACGTAAATCAACGCTGTGGCGTAAATCTTCCACCAACGCCCGGCGAAAAGCCAGGCTGATTTGATTAGCCATCTCTGCCAGTTCATCAAATGCGCTATTTTCCAAAGCCAATGTTTCCAGATACTCGGCTTTGCGCTCCTCACCGCTTTGGCCTTTGGCGGCTCTGAATTTCTGCCCGTTTAAGCCGTCTTTGGTTCCTGCACTACTCAATAAAGCTAAAGTGGCTAAATCGGGCAACGCCAGAGATTTTCCACTTAGCCAATCATTTAGAATTGCTTTTTTATCTTCTAACTCTGCTTGATAAGTGGCTTTAAATTTATCGTCGGCAAAACTGTTGCTCAGTCTATCAAGCAAATCAGGAAACTGTTTTTGCGCGAGTTTGATTAATTCCGCAAACTGTTTTAACAAGGGGGGTAAATCCTGATATTGCGGCACAAGTTCGGCAAACACCGAAACCCGATTCACACTATTTAATAACTGATCCGGGGTTTTATATTGGCTGGTGAGGAGCGGAACTTCATCCAGCGACCGGCTATAAAGTTCTCGGCGCCAAAAATCATCCGCGCAAAACTGTTTAATTGCGTTGATTTCAGAGGTAAGTTCCACATGAAACAATTGTCCGCTTTCCAGCGCATGTTCGGTCAAAATCCGTTGGCAAAAGCCGTGAATGGTGAAAATTCCCGCCTGGTCGATATTTAATAATGCCGTTTCCAGACGTTGTTTAATCAGTTCTTTATCAATTTTGGAACTGGCCAGCCAAGCTGAAACGTTGCTGTCGATATTGTCGGTTCTACCATTCACGGCCCGTTTCGCGTCACTCAGTCGCGCCCGAATCCGGTCTTTTAACTCTTCAGTGGCTGCTTTGGTAAAAGTCACCACCAACAATTGTTCGATGTTCAGATTTTTTTCGACAATAAAGCGCAATGCCAGCATCGCAATCGCGTAAGTTTTACCGGTGCCGGCACTGGCTTCAATCAGGTTGATGCCGTTCAGTAACGGCGTTTCGATCGGGTTAAAATTGTCGGGATTCATAGAATGGGAATTAGTCGTTTGTATCTGCAAGCCTAAACAATAGATGATTTTTCAAGAAACGTGAATTTGTTATTTTCCATTCTGGGCAACTGTCTTTAGAATGGACTATTCCAGACACGCAACCAGGAGTGTTAGATGAAAAACCTAAGCTGCGATTATTTCCCGCCTCTGCCGGCCCGCTGGCATTGTGTGCATTGTGATAGAAACCTGTCCACACCTTGCATCAGAGCCAGAGACAATGATTGGGATCCGGTTCCTGAGCAGCGCTGCCCGATTTGTTTGGGTGAACTGGAATCGCTAGGGATTACTCATTCCATTCCGCCATTTTGGACGCGCTTGCCGCAGTTTTTGCTTTATCCGATGAAGCTGGAGGCGATGGTGTATTTGTTGGTTGCGACCTTGATTAATTTTCTGCCATCTTTCTCCGCAGATGGTTACACCGGGGTGGAGGTGCCGTTTTTTAAAATTGTGATGATTGGTGCAATCTGCTTGCCGTTAAGTATTGGGATTTTGTTAATGTATGCCTTTAATTGTTTAAATCATAGCGCAAAAGGCAATTTAACTGCGCCCAGTGCAGTGCTGGAAAACTATTCGGCTGTGAATTTTTTTCTGGTGGTCAAGCAATTGCTGATTTATCTGATTTTTAGCGTATTGGTGCTTTCCAGCCATTGGCTTGGAACTCCTGTTTTTATTGTTGCATTAAGCCTGATATTAATTGCTATTCCGGCCTCCACCATGATTCTGGCCATCACTGGCTCAATGCCGGCTGCGATGAATCCATTTGCAATCGGCAACATCATTAAATCTATCGGCTGGCGCTATGGAATTTTTTATGCCTCATTGTTGTTGATGCTAACCATTCAGCTGTCCTTGCAATCTCAAAGTTTTATTTTGATAGCAGATTTTTTTCTGTTTCCTGCTCTGACTTTTGTTCAGGGGTATTTCAGTTTTGCCATGTTCGCGATGATGGGTTATGTGTTGTATCAATACCATGAAAAACTGGGGTTAAAGCGGGTGAATGAAGTTGAAATAAATAAACAGCAGATAATCCCTGAACTGTCGCTCGATGCGTTTATGAATGAAATCACCATTTTGCTGCGGGAAAATTTGTCCGATGTGGCAATCAAACGGTTAAAAGCGAAAATTTATGATACCGGTCATTTGAATTATCACGAAAGATTAAACCAGATATTGCAAGCGCCAGCCTACGCCGAACAATTGTTGCAGCAGGGCAGTGGTTATATTGAGGCGATTTTTAGAAGCAAGGAGCCGGAAAACAAACAGCTACAAATGGCGGCGACTGCGTATCAAGCCTGTCTGCGGGTGAATCCTGATTTTTTTTATCCTGATGCCAAAATTGTTTTCAAACTGGCGAATTATGCCCAGCACAAAGGCCGGCATCATTTAACCCGTGATTTGTTGGCAAATTTTCAGGAGCGTTTTCCTGATAGCCGTTTGATTCCCGAAGCCTGCTTTTTGCTGGCAACGACATTGGTTGAGCATTTGGGGGGCGATAAAGAGGCGAAACAGCTTTTGCTGTTTTTGCTAGAGACTTATCCTGCACATCCCTTGATTCCGCAAGTGCAGGAATATTTGCAGCTGCTGAACCAATTGGAGCAGTGAAATAGCTGTAGGATGGGTAGAGGCGGTAGACGAAACCCATCTTGAATCGAAGCGTTGCGATGGGTTTCACGTTGTTCTACCCATCCTACCGCGCTACATATCTCACTCCAGATGATAGCTCACAATCCGTGCCACTTCATTTTTGGAACCCAACACCAACGGCACCCGCTGATGCAATCCGCTTGGCTTAATCTCCATAATCCGTTCCCGTCCGGTAGAACACGCCCCACCCGCCTGCTCAATAATAAACGCCATCGGATTGGCTTCATACATCAAGCGCAACCGCCCGGCTTTGGTCGGGTCTTTAAAATCGTAGGGATACATAAACACCCCGCCACGGGTCAAAATTCGATACACTTCCGCCACCAATGAAGCTAGCCAGCGCATGTTGAAATCCTTAGCCCTAACGCCTTCTTTGCCTTGCACACATTCTGCGACATAACGCTGCACCGGTTTTTCCCAAAAGCGTTGATTGGACATATTAATTGCAAATTCCTGCGTATCTGCGGGAATGGTGATATTCGGATGAGTCAGAATAAACTCGCCAATCTCCTGATTCAAAGTAAAACCATTCACGCCATGTCCGGTGGTGAGAATCATCATGGTAGAAGGGCCATACAGCACAAAACCGGCGCAAACCTGTTCCGTACCCGGACGCAAAAAGTCTTCCAGTTCTGGCTCTACGCCCTCCTGACAGCGCAAAATCGAAAAGATAGTACCGACGGTTAAATTCACGTCAATGTTCGACGAGCCATCCAACGGATCAAACAAGGCCAGATATTTGCCTTTTGGATAATGCGCCGGAATTTTAATCGGCTCATCCACTTCTTCAGAGGCCATGCCTGCTAAATGCCCGGTCCAAATCAGCGACTTAACCATAATCTCGTTAGTGATCAAATCCAGCTTTTTTTGCACTTCGCCTTGCACATTTTCAGAATCAGCGTTGCCTAACACCCCAATCAAATCCCCCTGATTCACCAGATGCGAAATTTGTTTGCAGGCGGTGGCAATATCATTCAGCAACAGGGTAAATCCGCCGGATACCCCGGGAAACTGGCGTTGCTGCTCAATAATAAACTGGGTCAAAGTGACTTGCGTGGTCATGGCTGGCTCTTGAAATGGACGGTTTAAAGGTTTAGGGCAGAGTTAAAAATAACATCCCCATTTTCTAATTCGTTCACCCTGAATTTATCGAAGGGTATTGTGGTTCGACAAGCTCACCACGAACGGATTTAGGGATGTTATTGTTGACCGTATTCTTCTTAGCGTTGGGCGCGTTTTTTCGCGCGAGTATTTTTGCGGGTATGCGAGTTAAGAGCTTTTTGTTTGGCTTCCAGGGTTTTGGAAAGCACATCAGTCATCCGGGTGCTCGGTGCGCCATTTTCAGCGTATTCAACCGCTAACCGCATCCGCTCTCTTTTTTCCCACATCGACCGCATTCTTTTGTGCATCGGGTCGTTGGGGTCAGTGTTTTTAAAGGTTTTATCCAAATTTTCGCTTCTTCTCAACAAAAATTTAATGATAGATTTTACAAAACGGTTCATTTTTTCCCTCTTTAAAAGTTTAATTATTGTTGTTAGTTCTTATCGGTATTTTTAGCGCTTTTTTCCTGATTTGCCTGATTTAGTGCTGATTTCATTAACTCTTTTTTGGCCAGCAATTCCTGAATTTTTTTCTGCATCGGGTCGTTTGTTTCCTCTGAATCAGCGATTTTTGTATCCAGATGCTCGGTTTTTTTTAATAAAAACTCAATGATTTTGTTGAGTAAACGTTTCATGATATTTCCTTAAATTATTTAGATTCTGTTCAATAACGTGAAGGAAGCTGATTTACTTCGGTCAAATGCCAAGGTGCAGGATTAAGCGCGGCTTCCAGCGCATTTTCTTGGTTATCTTCCAGTTCATGGAAAAAATCCAGTCCGGTCAATTGTTCTATTTTATCAACAGTTACGACATAGCGGTCTAATGATTCGTTACCTTTCACGGTTTGCGGGATTAAAAATGCCAACAGGTAAGTTTTGCCGCTGGCTTGCATCGCATAAAGTTTATAAAACGCATCAGGAATTTCAACATTGTGGGCAGTTTTTAAATATTCAATTGCATCATCAAACACCGGTCCTGTTGCCACCCAAATCGTGGGTGCCAGACGGGTAAAATATTTAACTTCCACTTCTTCCAAACGCTGCCAGAGTTTGCGGTTCAGATTCGGTTTTTGCGGGGTAATATTTGTCATTACAAAAGTTTCCGCCTGTGCCTGTTTGCCGTATAACGCGCTAATGGCATAATTCGGCGCCATATGTCCGCGATCGTAGCCACTTTTATCATAATCTTCATGGCGAACCTTATTCCCGGCGCGTTTGTCAGTGGCAAAATGTGTCGGCCTTTTCAGCAGCGGTGTGTTGGCGGGAACCGGTTTCAGTTTGTAAACTACCCACAACGGATTACCGCGTTTGTCAGAATACCCTACGGTAAAGGCCTGGCTGGGTAAGGTTTTATTCCAGCTAGCAAGGTTGGCAATTGATTGTGTTTGTGGCAAGCCTTTAAAACTGAGTTCAGAATCAAATTTAAAATTATGATAAAAGTACCAACCTCCGCCTAAGATTAAAAAAAACAGCAACAACAGCGGCTTCTTTATCAGTAGCCTAATGATAGCGAAAATCAGCTGTAGCAGATTTTTATCATTATTTCGTCTCATAACATCCACAATCCTGGTAAATTTCTATATGATTGGTATTTTACCCTAACTCAACAATGAGGAAGCAATCATGGCGACTGTGGCAGACCCTATTATCGAAAGCTGGTATAAAGATGTTGAAAATAACCTGATCTTTAAGGTAGTTGCATTTGATGACAAAGATGACACCATTGAAGTTCAGTATGTCGATGGTGATATTGGTGAATATGATAGGGAAAGCTGGTATAACTCCACATTTGATTATATTGAAGCGCCTGAAGACTGGAGCGCACCTTACGACGATCTGGAAATTGATGATATGGGCTATTCAGATACCGATACTCATCTTAATCCAGAGCAGGAAGATATGGATTTAGGTGAAATGTTAGATAAAACGAGTTAATTTCTATGAAAATGTCGGCACAACAATTCCTGGATTGGGAAAAAAAGAGTATTACATTACTGGCAATGTCGGGGGCGGGCAAAACTACGCTGGCGAATAAACTTCCTAAAGATAAATGGTTTCATTATTCCGGCGATTATCGCATCGGCACCAAATATCTGGATGAGCCGATTTTGGATAATATAAAAAAACAGGCGATGGAAGTGCCGTTTTTAAGACAACTGTTATTGTCAGATTCGATTTATATCCGCAACAATGTCTCGGTGAATAATCTGGCTCCGGTGTCCTCGTTCCTGGGCAAGCTGGGCAATCCTGAGCTTGGCGGCCTGTCGCTGGCTGAATTCAAACGCCGGCAAAAACTGCATCATCAGGCTGAAATTGCGGCGATGAATGATGTCCCTGATTTTATTCGTAAAGCCGAAGATATTTACGGTTACAAAAACTTTCTCAACGATGCTGGCGGCAGTGTTTGTGAACTGGATTCAGCAGAGGTTTTAAATACCCTTGCGGCGCACAGTCTGATTGTCTATATTAAAATTCCGCAAACTTTGCAACAAACCATTGTCGAAAGAGCCAAGTCTGACCCAAAACCTTTGTATTATCGGGAGGCGTTTCTGGATGAACAGCTCAGCAAATTCATGTTTTTCAAAGGCTATAAAACTACGGATGAAATTCCTCCCGATGAGTTTGTAACTTGGGTTTTTCCGTATCTGTTTGAGTCCCGTTTGCCCCGTTATCAAGCGATTGCCGACCAGTATGGGTATACCATTGATGCCAACGATATTGCCAACATCAGCGGTGAAGCTGATTTCATTCAGGTGATTGCGGATGCACTTGGAAAATAATAGCCAACACAGGAGTGAAATGTTATGCCTTTAGTCGCTCATATTGACCTACCTACTTTTGCCCGTTTGCAGGAAGAGGGTGAAGATATTCTGCAAAAAGACCGAGCCGACCGTCAGGATATTCGGGCTTTGCACATCGGCCTGCTGAACATGATGCCGGATGCAGCCCTGGAAGCCACTGAACGGCAATTTTTTCGTCTGGTCGGTGCTTGTAACCAAATTGCCCAGTTTTATGTGCATCCTTTTACTATCGAAGGCTTGGAGCGCGGGGAACAAGGGCGGGCACATATTGGCAAGTATTATCAAACTTTTGAACAGATTAAACAGGAAGGTTTGGATGCGTTGATTATTAGCGGTGCCAATGTGACCCACGCACATCTGGAAAAAGAAGCTTTCTGGCAGCCATTGACCGAGGTGTTTGAATGGGCCAAACAGAATGTCACGTCTACGTTATGCTCCTGTCTCGCCACACATGCCCTGATTCAATATTGTCATGGGATTCGCCGCGTCCATAATCCGGCCAAACGCTGGGGGGTGTTTTCCCATCAGATTACTGACCGAACTCACCCGTTGGTGGTGGAAATAAATACCCGTTTTGATGTGCCGCATTCACGTTTTAATGATGTTTCACGGGAAACAATGGAACGGGCCGGAATTAAGGTTTTAGCTATTTCGCAGGAAGTTGGGGTGCATTTAGCCGTTAGTCCAGACGGTTTTAGAATGGTTTATTTTCAGGGGCATCCTGAATATGATGATATTAGTTTGTTAAAAGAATACAAACGTGAGGTTTTGCGCTTTTTTAATAGCCAGCGTGAGGATTATCCGCCGTTTCCTGAACATTATTTTAATGAACAGGTACAAGACATTTTTGCTGATTATCAGCAACAGATTATCATTGCTAAACAGCAGCAACAGCCTTTGCCGGAGTTTCCAGAAACTCAAGTGTTGCCATTTTTGGATAATACCTGGCGCGATACCGCGAAAGCGGTGTTTAATAACTGGTTAGGCAAGGTGTATCAGATTACTAATCAAGATCGGCGATTGCCGTTTATGGATGGGATAGATCCTGATAATCCGTTAAGATTATGATTTAAAAAAACGCAATATTTACAAGTCTCCAGCCCAAAGTTTTGTTAAGATAAGTCAAGAATACTGTTTTAGATGTTTAGTTAGTGTCCCAAAGCTTTGTAAATAGAAATTAAGGCAGGACCTAAGATAACGATAAAGATGCCAGGGAAAAAACAGAAGGCCAGTGGCATCAACATTTTAACTGCGAGTTTCGCGGCTTCTTCTTCTGCTTTTTGCATCCTTTTGTCGCGAAGTTCTTCGGCATAAATTCGCAATGTAGCAGAAATGCTGGTGCCAAAGCGTAAACTTTGGGTAATTGCAGAAACCAGTCCTTTAAGTTCTTCTACGCCGGTTCTGGCCACCAGATTTTTTAATGCCCGTTCCCTGTCAACCCCTGCACGCAGCTCTGCATTGACCAGATCCAGTTCATAGCCCATCACTTCATTGCTAAGAGCGGTATCTTTAGCAATCCGCTGCAAACCCATTTCTAACCCTAGGCCAGCCTCAGTGCAAACAATAAGCTGATCAACAGCATCTGGAAAAGCATTTCTAATTACGCGCTGTCTTGCCGCCACTTGCTTGTCCAGAACAAAACTTGGAATGATAAAACCTGCGGCTGCAGGCACCAAAACTGCCATCAGGTAGACTTGCTGTGGTAACTTTGGATAAGTGGAGCAAATTAAAAAACCTATAATAGGTAAAGCCAAAATACAGAGAATCCGAATGCCGTAATAATTGGCCAGGCTGTTTTTGCTGTGATACCCGGCGTGTAACAAACGCTGTCTTGAGTAGGAGAGCTCTTCTCCCGGCCTGTCCCGGATAACAAAATAACTTCCAATTCCGGCAGTTGAGTTTTGAAAAAACTTTGATTTTTGCCGTTCTGTTCCGGTCACTAATTGCAAGCGTTTCTGGGTGGGGTTATAGATGCCAAAAATCAAAAAGTACAGTGCCACCACAAGGGCAAAAACAAAGCCTGCGACCAATAGAATCAGCAACCAACTGTTGTTTGCTGCATTTCCGCCAAGATGCAAAAGAAACTGGTTTATGAAGTCCATCTTAGCTCCTAAATATCAAAATCTATTTGTTTTCGCACCCAAAACGCTCCAACCACCTGTAAGACCAGGCCTGCCATTAACAGCTTGTTGCCACGCTCAGTGTCAAACAAGGGTTTTATATAATCGGGATTTTTTAAGGCGATGGCCAGAAAAACCACAAAGGGCAACAAAGCTAAAACCCAGGCTGAAGCTCTGGCTTCAGCGGTAATGGTTTTTACTTTTCGTTGAAAGCGAAAGCGCTTGCGTAATACATCGCTGATTTTGTCCAGCAGTTCCGCCAAATTCCCACCGGTTTCGCGTTGAATAATAATCGCAGTGGTGGCTGCAATCAGGTTGGTGCTGGGGACCCGCATAATCAGATAATTAAAAGCCAGCTTGATATCACGGCCATAATTAATTTCTTCAAAAGTAATTCCAAACTCCTGTGAAATAGGATTGTCCATTTCCTTGGAGATATAACGCATCGCTTCATTGAACGGATAGCCGGCCCGCAAGGCACGGGTCATCATGTCCAACGCCTCTGGCAGTTGTTCTTCAAACAAGGCCATTCTCTTATCACGATCACTTTTGAGTACCATGATCGGCAACCAGCCTATCAATAATGTTGCTCCGAAAGTGGCATAAAAATGTCCAGTAAAATGCCAGGTAGCAATTGCAGCCGTGATTGCTAAAAAAAACATGGTTAAAACCACCCGGTAAGCCGGATAATTTTTACCGGCCTGTTCCAATAAGCTATCTAGCGTTTCAACTCCCGGTAGTGTCTCTAACCACCGTTCCATGGGCGACAGATCCCGCAGATACTTTTGTCTGACTAACGACTGTTGTTCTTCAAAGCCCAGGTTTTCAGTCACACGTCGTAAGCGTTTTCTGATTTGACGACCTTCGCTGGACTTGGTGCCAAAAGAAGGGACTAAAATAATCTGGGACAGCAGAAATACTGTCCCGAAAACTAACAGTAAAAAAACAATAAGCTGGGATTGATCCATGTTCTGCTCCTTGGTTTAAAGAGACATGTCAGTATAAGAACTGATATTACTATGCAGTCCGCGTTGTTTTATCAGGTCATTAAAACGGGGGACAATACCGGTGGCGATGTGTCTGCCGATTACACTACCATGTTCATCCAGACCCTTGCGCTCGAATTTAAAGATTTCAGAAATGGTAATAACATCACCTTCCATGGTGTTGACCTCACAGACACTGGTTACCCGACGTTTGCCGTCTTCCAGTCGTTCCAGTTGAATTACCACATCAATCGCAGAAGCTATCTGGGTACGAATGGTTTTAATCGGTAAATCAAAACCTGCCATTGTCACCATGTTTTCTACCCGGGCCAGTGCATCGCGTGGAGTATTGGCATGGATTGTAGTAAGCGAACCGTCATGGCCTGTGTTCATGGCTTGCAACATATCAAAAGCCTCTTCACCCCGTACCTCTCCAATTACAATTCGGTCAGGGCGCATCCGCAGCGAATTTTTCACCAGATCACGCTGGGTCACCTCGCCTTTACCTTCTATATTGGCCGGCCTGGTTTCCAGTCGCACCAGATGTTCCATTTTTAATTGCAGTTCTGCAGAGTCTTCAATAGTGACTACCCGCTCGTATTCGGGAATATTGTTTGACAGAGCGTTGAGCATGGTGGTTTTACCAGATCCGGTACCGCCGGAAATCAAGATATTAAGCCGAGCCCTGACAATATTGGCGAAAACTTCTGCCATGCCGGAAGTCATACTGCCTGTCTCAACTAATTGAGCCAAATCCATTTTTTCTTTGGTAAACCGGCGAATAGACAATGAGGGACCGTCTATCGCCAGTGGGGGGATAATGGCATTAACCCTGGAACCATCTTTTAGTCGCGCATCGACCAAGGGGGAAGACTCATCAATCCGTCGCCCTACCGTAGTCACAATCTTGTTAATCACCTTTAACAGCTGTTCATCATTTCTAAAAGTGATCGGGGTTTTTTCCAGTCTGCCAAACCGTTCTATATAAATACATTTGGCACCATTCACCAAAATATCTGCAATACTGGGTTCATAAAGTAAATGTTCTAGTGGTCCTAACCCCAGAATATCATTAATGACTTCGTTTACGATCAGCTGTTTGCTTTTTACACTGATAGGCAAATTTGACTCGTCAATCAGGTTGCGGGTGATATCAGAAATCTGTTTGCGGGCATCTTTGCTGTCCATTTTTGCAATAAGTGATAAATCAAGCACATCCAATAGTTTTTCATGGATCTGCTCTTTGTATTCAAGTTCCTTTGACAACAGAATTTCAAATGTTAAAGGCGGGTGTTTGGCCTTTTGCTCTTGCTCTTCTTCGGTTTCGAGTTCGGGCTTTGGAGATTTCTCCAGATTTTTTGAAAACTCTTGAATACGGCTTTTAAGACTCATGGAAAGGACCTGTTAGTTATTATTTGGAACTGCCAGTGAAAAGCGATTTGAAAAAGCTCATCTTTTTAAACGAAGGGTGTATTTTGATGTCCAGAACTTCTGCCAACTCCAGAATTGCCTGAGTAATCGGAGCATTCCGGGCGTAATCAAACAAAGGAACTCCGAGATTGGTGGCAGATGCAACCCGTTCATAATCATTAGGGATCATCACAATATTTAATTCATCTAAAGTAGCCTGAATATCTTTAAGCTGTAATCCGCTATTGGGATTGTAGCGGTTAACCAGAATCAAAATATTCTTGTCTGTTACGCTGAGTTCGGATTTTAAAATTTTAATCAGCCGTTTTGCATCACGCATATGGGATAATGTTTGTTGTACGACAATAATGATTTGATCCGACTTATCCAAAATGGTGGCGGAGACAGGATCAATCAAACGAGGTAAATCAACGAATACTCTGTCATAGTTATTTAATGTCACCGTCAGCAATTGACTGATGCTTTCTGCTGAAATTTCCCCCGGCAACACAATGTTTTCATCTAAAACCGACAGCAAGCGTAAATTACTGCGGTGTTTTGCTGTATAGCCTTCAAGAGCCAGAAAATCCAGATTAGCCATTTGATTAAGAGCTTCAATCATGGTGTGTTCGGGTCTCAAATCCAGCAGTAACGACTGGGTGCCAAACTGTAAGTCCATGTCCAACAGCACAACTTTTGCGTCAGAAGCAACAGCGGCAATATGTGCCAGATTACAGCTAATCAGGCTTCCACCTGAGCCGCCTTTGGCATTGACAACAGTTGTTAAAACTCCCGGACTGCCATCTCCAACGTATTGGCAATCAGTAATCAGTCTGGTTAATGCTCTATGCAATTCATTTTTATCAACGGGAGCGGTAAAAAAGTCGTTAGCTCCCGCCTGCATTGCGAGTCGCATTAAATTATTATCGTCAATGTTACTTATGACTAATAATGAGGGTCTGATGGCTTTTGGCAGTGCGGCTAAATAGTTTAGAATCGGCAGATTATTTTTATCTAACAGAAAAATCAACAAATCAGGGTGATTTTTTTGGTTAAACGGCAAGGACTGAAGGTTTTTATCAACCAATAAACTTACCACTTCCTTGCCGAGTAAGCTGGCAATTGTAGACCGCTGGTGTTCAAGCTCTTTACTGTCACTGCCAATAATTAAAATCGAAATAGCCCCTTTATGCATTCTTTGCTCCAACCACATATAAAAATAAAAAATTTCTGTTCAAAGTATCACAAACTAACAACTATTCAAAAACCAATAATAAAAACGTTAAAAAACTATTTTCTGACTATTTGTCCGATAGTTGTTGCCTGCCTAATTTGAGCAACTGCGGCGTTAATTTTCAGTTCCAGTAAATGCTGTCCTAAAATACTGCTGGCTTTGCTGGTGTCTCCATCCGAGCCGGTTTTAAGAAAATCAGCATGGCTGTTGTCATTTAACTGGCTTATTTTGATGCCTTGCGGATAAACTGCCATTAACTCGGACGTATCACGAATACCGGCATGTTGACCAATTTCCAGAGCGGAAAAGCCTTGACTGTTTAAATAAGTTAATTGTTGGTTAAGGTCATAATAACGATCAATCTGCAATACCGTAACACCTTGACTTTTCCATATCTGGTTCAGTTTATTCGTCACCTGTTGCTGCACGGCCTGGTTCCCGCCGCTGTCACCGATAAAGGCAATCATTTTAAAACCATGCTGTTTCAGGCTGGTTGCAGTGGCTTCCAGAGTTTGGGCAAAAACGGATTCCGGGACAGACAGGGTTCCGGCAAAACGCATATGTCCGGTTGCTGGACTGATATTACCTTCTGGAACGTAGGCTATCACCGGAGCAACCAATGTTTTTCCTAGCTTTTCAGCTATTCTACCAGCAGTATATTTTACAATGAAATTATGTTTTCCCAGCACCATATGTGTGCCGTTTTGCTCGGTGCCGCCAGTGGGAATTAACACGGTATTAAAACCATTATTTACGGCTTGCCGCACCTCTGTGGCGGTCATCTCTTCCAGATACACCTGTCCTGTTGGCAATGTCAGGGGAGCTAACTTGCTGTTGTTGATATAAATAGCCGGGGCTACAATTCCGATAAAAACCAGCACAGACAGATAGCGTTTAGGTTGCAGCAGCATTGAAAGTTGAAAGTTTTTTGCGACATTTAAAAATGGCATCAGATAAAGACTCCAGAAAGTGGCAAAATTTTTATTTTCCACTTCACCTAGGCCGAAAGTAATCGTCTCTTTCGATTTTGGAATATACAAGGTATTAAACCAGCAATCCCAAAAGGCAAACATCAAACCAAAGTTTTTGTCAAAATGAGCCGGTTTTTCGCTATGGTGGATTTGATGTTGGGCAGGGCTGATAAAAATTTTACTCCAAAAATTGCCATAACCAAGCCAGACATGAGAGTGTCGCAAATTAAATCCTACCAGATAAAATAGGATATAGATAACATTGCTGCCTGCGATATTGTAAATGTTTACTTTGCCAGCAGATAAAAACAGGGTTAAACCCAGAGCGGTACCAGAAAGAAAACCGCCGAGACTGAAAACCAGCATATCATCCAGCGGGTGCATTCTATACACGGTAAGTGGGGTCAGGACTTGTGCAGAATGATGAACTTTGTGAAACTCCCATAGCAGGGGCAATTTGTGCTGCAAGTAATGAGCCAGAAAAACTGCAAAATCGGCCGCCAGCACTAAAAATATGGTAAGTGTCATAACCATGATCGGATTACTTGTGGTTAAGCTCCCATGTAGACCAGGGACAACATTTAGCAAATTGTTTTGAAGTTTTTCTGAAACCACCAGACTGACAGATGCAAACCAACCCAGAATAAAGGTTTTTTGCAATAACACATTAGCATAAAAAAAAGCGTAATCATTTAACGCAGAAGGGTGGAGTACAATGTGTTTGGGGAAGATGAAAGCGCCTAAGCTGGCTTGATTAGATGAACTAGAAGAATAAGCAATCCGCAGAAAAAAGGCCAAGGCAAAAGCTGTTAGCAGATATAGCCAGTAGACTCTTTCTGTCGGATGGCTGAAAAATGCCAGTGGCTGCATTAGGGGGGTAATAATGTCGGTCATACTTTTTTTGTATTTTAGCGCTTATGCAAATTTAACATTAATTTCATGCGCTACAGATAATAACCACATTCCAGCACAGCAGCCGCAAGGGTGGAAAAATTGCAAGTAGGCAATCATCGAGTTTTTCCAGTGGCGAGTATAGCCATCGCCATTTTTCTCCCTCTTGCACCACAACCTTCCAAAACCTTTCCTTGTTAGGGTTTCGACGCTGCGCCAGTGCCATAATTACGAAAATAATTAGCGTTGTTAGCCAAAAGTATTGGGTTTCAACAGCACCAAAGTGTTTGTGAAACAGTTTAATGTCACTCCATTTTAAAGGATGCTCATCAGGTGTTCTAACCTCGGTTGCCATTGATCGATAAATGTTGATGGCAGGATTATAGGCAAGAGGATCCCAGCTTACAAAGACACCGCCTTGGGCAAGATGTGGCTTAATGCGGATTAAGGCGTTTTCAATATCAACATGGTGTAACAGGTTGCCAGCGTAGATAATATCAAACTTTTCCTCGGGCAGTAGCTGCATATCCTCCGCAGAAGCAACATGCTGCTTAATATTGACACCATTTACCTGAGCCAGACGGCTTGTCGCATCCAGCATCCCTTGCGATAGATCGCAAGACGTTACTTCGGCACCTAACAGGGCGAAATAAACACTGGCCTCACCCAGACCGCAGCCAACATCCAGCAGGCGTTTACCTTTTATATTACCTAATCGTTGGGTAATATAACGCATTTCAGGAGCAGTACATACTTCGTTAGTAGCACGGACATTGATTTTTTCAATATCTTCGCCGCCCGCCCAGGCATCGTGAAAATCACGCTCGGTTTGTATTCGTTCCTCGTAAGAGGTTTGAAGTGGATTGTTTTTATGATTGGCCAATTTAGTAATATCCTCAGCATAGACGGCTTGAAAAATAACCTTTCGGTAACATACACGGAACAGAGTAAAATGAAAAGTCTAAATCAGACTAGTGAATATAAATCGCTTAAACAAAACCTATGAAAAACATGTTTGTCGAACACAAAGCTATTAAGTCTAACTTTTTTGCAAGGTAGCCCAAAAAATGTATTTACATCGGACTAGGAAAGCAGGAAGTCATGAACCGCTAAAAACAGTGAAAAAAAATCTGTTTTTTGCTCACAAATTAAATTCGCAGCCAGTTCGTTTTTTGATTGTTGGGACTATTAACACGCTTTTTGGTTATAGTCTATATGTGCTGCTGCTATTTATGAACATTGAATATAAGCTTGCAAATTTTGGATCGCTTGCTATTGGAATTGTCTTTGGTTTTAATACCCAGGGACGGCTAGTGTTTGATAATGCCGACGGCAAACGCTTTGTCCGTTTTGCCTGCTGCTGGTTTTTTATTTACTTGTTCAATATTTTCCTGATTGGAGAGTTTATTCATTTTGGTTTTAATACATATCAAGCCGGAGCTTTTGCTCTCGCGCCTGTAACCTTGTGCTCATATCTGATGCAAAAATTTATTGTTTTTAATAAATGCAATAAACCATTAATCACTCAATAGATTAGTAAAGCCCTTTGCCTTCATCCATGAATGTCCCTTTAGCGAATACCCATTTAGCCATTGTAGTTCCTTGCTACAATGAAGAGCAGGTTCTTTCAGAAACTAACCGCATATTGTCAGGTTTCATGGCAGAAATGCAAAAAGTCGGCCTTATTTCAGCCAATAGTGGAATCTATTACATAGACGATGGCAGCGCAGATAAAACCTGGCAGCTGATTTCAGCTTTTAACGCGGAAAACCCCAATGTGCACGGCATAAAACTGTCCCGTAATCAGGGCCATCAAAACGCATTGCTGGCCGGTCTCTATAATGCAGAAGGTGAAGCCATTATTTCTATCGATGCTGACTTGCAGGATGACGTTAGCGTGATTAAAGACATGCTTTATCTTTATAAAGAAGGCAATGAAATTGTTTATGGCGTCAGGTCATCGCGAAACAGCGATACCTTTTTTAAACGCTTCACTGCCCACGCCTATTATTGGCTGTTAAAAAAGATGGGCGTTAATCTGGTTTATAATCATGCAGATTATCGCTTGATGAGCAGAAAAGCCATCAATTGCTTAAAAGAATATAAAGAAGTTAATCTTTTTTTACGCGGGATAGTTTCTCTGCTGGGATTTCGTTCTGCCATTGTTTTTTACGAACGTGTTCCACGCTTTGCGGGGGAGTCTAAATATCCGCTGCGGAAAATGTTAGGGTTGGCTGTGCAGGGTATTACTTCATTCACTGTAGCCCCGTTGCGGATGATTACCTGGTTTGGAGTGCTGGTGAGTTTGAGCAGTATAGCCGTAGCTATCTGGGTGATATTTGGCAAATATGTCATCCACAATGCAGCTCCGGGTTGGGCTTCCATAGTGCTGTCTATTTATTTTTTGGGTGGGGTGCAATTACTGAGTATTGGAATATTAGGTGAATATATATCCAAGATCTATATGGAAACAAAACAGCGGCCTTTGTATTTTATTGAAGAGATAATTTAAGCGAATTGAACATAATAAAACCTTATCCATTCAAATTATTATCAATAATTGCACTACATTTTATCGCTTTCAGTATCCTAGGTCTTTCTAGACATTGGGGGTATATGACTACGATTGGAGACCTAGGTTGTTACGATCAAGCACTATGGGGGGTTCTCCATAAAGGCTTTTTGTTAAATTCATCGCTTTTTTCCCAGTCATTTAACTGGTTAGGCATACATTTTAATCCTGTTTTATATTTGTTTGTGCCGTTTTATTACTTTCTTCCCACAGTAAATTGGTTTATTTTCGCTCAGACTGCCGCTTTGTCAATTGCGGCTCTGCCTATTTTTTCACTAGCCAGGCAAGTTACAAGCTCAGAAAAGCAAGCATTATTATGGAGTGTTATTTATTTATTTAATCCTTTTGTGCTTAGTGCAGATGCTTGGGATTTTCACCCTGTCAATTTCGCAGTCCCTTTTATGGCTCTTAGTTTTTTAGCTATTGAGCAGCAAAGCCTTGGGCTTTTTACTTTTGCAAATTTAACTTTATTACTTTGTCAAGAACAATTTGGGTTAGCAGTGGCGGGCTTTGGATTGTTGTATGGACTTAAAAATCAAGAAAAACAAGTCAGTTGCATATTTATAGTGATGGGCATTATTTCAATTCTCTTTATTTTAGCTGTTGTAATGCCTAGCCTATCCCCCACCAAGCAGCATGTGATGCTTGGTGGCCATTCTGGTGAAAATATACATTTAAACCGCTATAATTGGCTGGGATATTCATTAAAAGCGGTAATAAACACTCTGATTTTTTCACCGTTGCATGTTTTTAAAACGGTAGTATTTGAATTTCAAGGGATGCGGTATTTAATACTTTTGTCGTTTCCTTTTTTACTAACCGAGTTTGCTGCACCTTCATTTATGTTACCGATGATTGCAGACCTATTAGCTAATATGCTTTCTGCAAATCCAATGCAGCGTAATATAAGTAATTTAGCAAAAGTTTTTAGGTGTAAAATTTAACGTATTTTTTCTATTTTAGAATGTAAAAAATTGAAATTTGCAAAAACAACATCGGAAGCCGTTTTACAGGAACTTCACCAAATTTACCAGCATCACACCTGT
>CAIQWF010000079.1 GCA_903875455.1 uncultured Pseudomonadota bacterium | reverse complement strand
TGCCACTCTTAGGCAGTAGTATGTTGGGCAGTTTCAGGCCATGCCTTACATAGGCGATACGCAAATGTGGCAAGTCGAAATTTAAGTTAAACCCCACTATTGCGGTGCCTGGGTCGGTGCTCGCGCACTCATCAAGAAATTTCCGCAACTCCACCAACATATCCCGCTCGGTGGCGGTTTTGATGCTGAAAAAATGCTCATGCTGTCCACTGTCAACGTTTAGCCAGTGAAACACCGCCACATCACCGGATTCATCACCAATGGCAATACAGCCAATCGGGGCAGAATCTAACAAGGCTGATTTTTCCTTAACCTTGAGCGCGTATTCAGCTTTCCATTTTTCAATCGCTTCGACTGATTTGTAATTGCCGGGCGGTTTGCCTAACTCCAGTTCTTTCTGTTGCTCCAGTTCTGAAAGGTGGCAGGTTTCAATATCAAGGCAGATGTGATTTAAAGTCTCGGAACCGCTGTTTTTAAAGTTTGGGGTATCGGCTACCATGATCCACCCTTTTGATAATTTGAGCGGTTAGACTTGAAACCGGTTGAAGTGTTGCCGCCTGATGGTTTCCATACGTCCAAATCAAACATTTCTTCCAGTGAGGATAGAGCCGCGTTTAAACTTTCTGGATTGTCCAGCACGTCAGGGGTTAAATTTATGTACAGACGTAGTTTGCCGCCGTTGCGATTTATTGATATTGGGACGCTGACGGCTTGAATAACGTCATTGCCTGTTTCTGTGGTGGCTTGTTGTATTTTGAATGATGCAGCATGACTGCTAAGTTTTTCTGATATTGACATGATGATTTACCTCTTAAGCTTGCGCGGTGGCGCGTGAGGTTTCGATTTGGGAATTTATCCAGCCGTCAATTTCACTTTCGATAAAACCGGATGCACGTTGACCGAGTTTTATTTGTTTTGGAAAAGTACCGGACTTGATTTTGGCGTAGATCGTTGAGCGGCTTAACCCTGTCCTTTCTTGGACACTGGGAAGGCGGATGATTTTGTCTTGTAGTGAGTTCAATTAGATTCTCCTGTTTGTTATTGGAAACTACAGGAGAAATGATAATGGGTTGAAAGGCGGGGGTAATCGGTGGGGAACTTATCAGGCGTTCACTCTACAGAGTGAGCATAAAAATAACTATTCACTCTACAGAGTGTCGTTTTTTGGTGCGGTCACTAATTGCCGTCTTAATGTGGCATCAGACGGCCTTAATTTTCTGCTTTGTGTGCAAATTAGCGGCAATCCTTTACTGATACGGTCTTTGTTCTTTCTCTCAATCATGTTACCAATTAACCTTCTCGCTATTGCGTTGGTCTTTCCTTCGCTGATTAATTTTTGAAACTCTGATTTATAAAAACCCCAATCCTGCTTTTTAGAATTTTCTTTGACAAATCTCGGCTTAAGCTTTGCTTTTTCTAATGCCAGTAATTTTTCTCTTTCGCTTTCTTCTCTTAATTCTTTGATAAGAAAAAATACAATTTCAACGGGGATATTATGAGGAAATGCGGGGGAAATAGTCTTTACAAAATCTGAACTCTGGCTTTCACAAAGGTCGTATAGTGAGGCTAATCTATAGGCAGTAATCTGGTTTAACTCTTTATCAATCTCTGGGTTATGTTCTTCCTGTGTTTCTTCTATCGGGCGGCGAAGTTCAGGATTATCAAATCCCATATCAACCATTTTTTTAAGTAGGAATTTTCGAAGGTTTCTTAGTTCTATTAGCTCATCTATCATCTCGCTTTGACTAGCTATGCTCAATTGCATAGCGGCTGCCATCTCTTTCATCTCTGCATTAAGAATATCAAAACCCCCATTCTCAATAAGTTTCTCGCGTTCAAGATTCTTTCTTGCCTCAGCTTTTAATTCAGTTGTATTAATCATTATTACACCTCGTTAAAGTGTCGGTCGTTACGGAAAGGATAACCAAGCCAAAAGGGTAACGACTCCTTCTTTCGCACGCTAAAGCTAGGCTTGGTTAAAACGGGTTTAGACTATCCACTAATCAGACTTTCAAAAGGGATATGCAGTCCATTATGTAAGCTTTTGACATGCTCTAAAGTAAGCTGCAATCTACCATCAAGAAAGGCTTTTACCTTGTCCAGCGTACCAAAATAAACCGTTAAGTCATTTTCTTCTAAGCCCTGCTGCTCCATTCTAAACTTGATAGCCTCCACTGGATGAGGTGCAAAAATCGGGAACTGTTTAGCCTCGTAGCTTTCAACCAGTGTCACCCATATATCTAGCGCATCTCCTTCCGGCGTGTTGGTTTCTGCGTCCATTAACTTATCAATTTCAGCTAATGCCGCTTGATAATCGGCATCGTTTTTTATTGGGAAAATGTTCATATCTTGGTTGCCTCGATTAAATCATATTGTTTGTGAGTGCCAATTGTAATGGTCAAGTACAACCGGACACTTTTTAAACCACTTTGCTATAAAATTCCCGTTCAAAAATAACAGGCGATTGATAGCCCAATTTTGAATGCGCTCGCTTGCCATTATAAAAAGCCAAATAATCAATGACACTCA
>CAIQWF010000078.1 GCA_903875455.1 uncultured Pseudomonadota bacterium | reverse complement strand
GTGTTCCCGGTCCTAAAGCTATCTGGGAGGGATTGGAGAAAATTCGCCATTATGCGGTTGGGATTGAAGTCGGGAGGGCGGTTTATGCGCCTTGATGTGAGATGTGGGTAATCGTGTGGGCTTTGCAGTGAAACTATTTAGCCGGAAATTAGCAATTCCCATAAAAAAAACGCGCTATAATCGAATCATAATTACAAAACAGGAGAGCTTGTATGAACACAAAAACATTGCTGAGAGGGCTTGTGCTAGTTTCAATGCCAGGTCTGACTTTTGCCAGCGAAGCGGATTTAAAAATTCCTGATGCGGTTAAATCGCAATCCATCCTTTATCTTGGTTTCGTTATTACCTTGCTCGGATTGATATTTGGCTGGTATCAATTCATGCGGGTAAAAAAACTGCCTGCGCACCGTTCGATGCTGGAAATTGCCGATGTTATTTATCGCACTTGCGCCGCTTATCTAAAGCAGCAAGCCAAGTTTTTGGCCATCCTGTTTGCGTTTACCGCAACTGCTGAGGCAGGTTATTTCGGTTTTCTGGCCAAAGGCCATGACGGCTTGCCGCTGTTTGGTGTGGGAGGAGTCGCGTTAATCATCACCTGGTCAATTGTCGGTATATTAGGTTCATTTTCAGTTGCAGCCTTTGGGATACGGATGAATACCCTTGCCAATGCCCGAATGGCCTTTGCCTCCTTGGAGCGCAATCCGTTAAAACTGCTGAATATTCCGTTGGACGCGGGGATGAGTATCGGCGTAGTGCTGATTTGCGTAGAACTGTTAATGATGCTGACCATTTTATTACTGATGCCGGGTGAATTAGCCGGCGCCTGTTTTGTCGGCTTTGCCATTGGCGAATCCTTGGGCGCATCTGCATTGCGGATTGCCGGCGGGATTTTCACTAAAATTGCCGACATCAGTTCGGATTTAATGAAAGTGGTGTTTAAAATCGGCGAAGATGATCCGCGTAATCCGGGGGTGATTGCAGATTGTGCCGGTGATAATGCCGGTGATAGCGTAGGCCCTACCGCCGACGGCTTTGAAACTTACGGTGTAACCGGGGTAGCATTAATTTCTTTTATTTTGTTGGCGGTGACAGGTGGCGAAAACTTGCAAACGGAATTGCTGGTGTGGATATTCATGATGCGGATTCTGGCTGTTATCACCTCGGTGGGTTCTTTCTATATTAATGGCGTGTTAAGCAAAATCAAATACAGCGGCAAAGACAGCATGGATTTTGAAGTGCCGTTGACCAGTCTGGTTTGGATTAACTCCATACTTTCTATCGCAGTGACTTATATCGCCTCTTATGTATTAATCCCGGTATTAAATGGCAATACCGATATGTGGTGGATATTGGCAACCATTATTAGTTGCGGCACATTAGGCGCAGCTTTGATTCCTGAATTTACCAAAATTTTCACCTCGACCAAATCCATCCATGTTCAGGAAGTGGTCGGCGCAGGTCGTGAAGCGGGAGCAAGTCTGGTGATTTTATCCGGCCTGGTGGCAGGTAATTTCAGCGCCTTCTGGAACGGCATGGTGTTTTTCCTGTTGATGTTTATTGCCTATTTCACCAGCACTTTTGGCTTGAGTGAAATCATGCTTTACCCCTCTGTGTTCGCATTCGGCCTGGTCGCCTTCGGGATGTTGGGTTTGGGGCCTGTGACAATTGCGGTGGACAGTTACGGCCCTGTGACTGACAACGCCCAGTCAGTGTATGAATTATCTTTGATTGAAAGTATCGAAAATATTGACGGCGAAATTGAAAAGGATTTTGGCTTTAAACCGGATTGGGAAAAAGCCAAATATTATCTGGAAGCCAATGATTCTGCCGGAAACACGTTTAAAGCCACTGCCAAACCGGTGCTGATTGGCACGGCAGTAGTCGGGGCAACCACAATGATTTTTTCCTTGATTTTGATGTTAAAAAACACGTTAGGTGTGGAACCGGAAACCATCTTGAACCTGCTAAATCCATCCACTATTTTAGGTTTTGTGTTGGGTGGTTCAGTGATTTACTGGTTTACCGGCGCATCCATGCAGGCAGTGAGCACCGGCGCATATCGGGCGGTGGCATTTATCAAAAACAATATCAATCTTGACCCTAACGCACCGAAAAAAGCCGATGCCGCCTCTTCGGTGCGGGTGGTAGAAATCTGCACCCAATATGCCCAAGCAGGGATGTTTAATATTTTTATCGGCATCTTCTGTTTTACTTTGGCCTTTGCCTTTTTGTCATCGCCTGCCAGCATCGGCGGCAATAATGCCGTGGCCTTGTTCATCAGCTATTTGATTGCCTTGGCGGTGTTTGGCTTGTTTCAGGCAGTGTTTATGGCAAATGCCGGAGGCTGTTGGGATAATGCCAAAAAAGTGGTCGAAGTCGATTTGAAAGAAAAAGGTACAGATTTACATGCCGCTTGTGTGGTCGGCGATACAGTAGGCGACCCGTTTAAAGATACGTCTTCAGTTGCACTAAATCCAATTATCAAATTCACTACCCTGTTTGGTTTGTTGGCGATGGAAATTTCCGTTTCCGAAGGTTTCAAGGATGCAGCGCCTTATGTCGGCGTGGTGATGTTTTTGATTGGATTGCACTTTGTCTGGCGGTCTTTTTATAAAATGCGGATTGGGCAGAAATAAGCCAGCTACTGCTGTCATTTTCAAGAAGAAAATGTAGACCGATATGACTTTCGCGACTTAGCAAAGAACAATACGTCTTTAGTTTCAAGATTGCGCAAAAACAGATAGAATCCCTGCCTTTATAATGATTATGGAGAAGTTGGTGGGGATTTTAACTATTCTCGAATTTCCTGATGAGCGTTTACGCAAAAAAGCTGAAGCCGTAAAAGTGGTGGATAAGAAAGTCAAACAACTGGTTGATGACATGCTGGAAACCATGTATTCGGCAAAAGGTATCGGCTTGGCCGCAACCCAGATTAATGTCCAGCAACGGGTGGTGGTGATTGATGTCAGCGAGGAAAAAAACGCGCCATTGTGCCTGATTAATCCAGTGATACTCGAAAAAGACGGGGTGAAAGAATCTGAAGAGGGCTGTTTATCAGTTCCGGGTTTTTTTGAGAATGTCAGCCGTGCGGAACATATCAAAATCAAGGCCCTCGATAGAGAAGGCCAGGAGTTTGAACTGGAAGCGACAGAGTTGCTGGCGGTATGTATTCAGCATGAAATGGATCATCTGGAAGGAAAGCTGTTTGTGGATTATCTTTCTTCATTAAAACGGCAGCGGATTAAATCCAAACTGGAAAAAATCCACCGCCAGGAAAGGAAGTAAGCCATGAAAATCATTTTTGCCGGAACCCCTGAGTTTGCGGTACCTGCATTACAAACCTTGATAGGCTCAGGCCATGAAGTTTGCGCTGTTTATACCCAACCCGACCGCCCGGCAGGTCGAGGACGAAAACTGACTCCCAGTCCGGTTAAGGCATTAGCCTTAAGTGCCGGACTGCCAGTTTATCAACCGGAAAACTTTAAAAATGCCTCCGATTTAGCACAGCTTCAAGCTTTTGCCGCTGATTTGATGGTGGTAGTTGCTTACGGGCTGATTTTGCCGCAAGCGGTGATAGATACGCCGGGTCTGGGTTGTATCAACATTCACGGTTCGTTATTACCACGTTGGCGCGGGGCCGCTCCCATTCACCGTGCCGTGATGGCGGGCGATGCTGAAACCGGCGTGACCATTATGCGGATTGTAAAAAAACTCGATGCCGGTGATATGTTGCATAAAGAAACCTGCCCGATTGGTGAGCATGATACTTCCAGCGAGTTGCATGATAAATTGGCACAGTTAGGCGCGACAGGTTTGGCAAAAGTGATTGCGCAAATTGCTGAAGGAACAGTGGTTGCGGAAGTTCAAGACGAAGCTTTGGTAACTTATGCGCATAAGCTGGAAAAAGCCGAGGCGATGCTGGACTGGGCAAAATCCGCTGTAGAACTGGACAGGCAGATTCGCGGTTTAAATGCCTGGCCGGTAGCGCAAACCCTGTATCGTGGTGAAGTGCTGCGAATCTGGCGGGCAGAACTGAGCGATAGCACGATAAAATTAGATCCCGGTGAAGCTCACAGTGACGGCAAACATTTGGATGTTGGCACCGGTGCAGGCGTACTAAGGCTTTTGGAGGTGCAGTTACCCGGCGGCAAACGGATTGAAACGCCGGCTTTTCTTAATGCGCATTCAGTTGCCAACCTCAGATTAGGGCTATGAATTTAAGAGTTGTCGCCGCACAAGTATTATGTCGGGTATTAAAAGATGGCCAATCGCTAACTGCCGCATTAGATGAAAATTTAGCCAGCATCAAGGAAGCTAAAGACCGGGCATTTGTGCAAGCTTTGTGTTACGGCGTGGTTCGTGACTATCAAAGTCTTGAGTTCGTGTTGAGTTTATTGCTGGATAAGCCGTTTAGAAACAAAGATATTGATATTAAAGTTTTGATTCTGACTGGTTTATACCAACTGCGGGCGATGCGGGTTAAATCTCATGCTGCCGTATCTGAAACCGTGGCGGCGGTAGGGAAAAAAACTTGGGCAAAAGCCGTGATTAATGCCGCCCTCCGCCAGTATTTACGCGACAGTGCCACAATTGATGCCAGAGTCGACAGCAATATTCTCGCCAGCAGTTTACATCCGCAGTGGTTGCTGGATGCCATTTATCAGGACTGGCCAGAGCAGGCGAAAAATATTATTGCCGCTAACAATCAGCAGCCGCCAATGACTTTACGGGTCAATCCAAATCGCATTTCCCGTGATGAATATCTAAAGCTTTTGCAAAATCAGCAGATTGCCGCAGCTAAAATTGCCGCAAGCGACAGCGCAATTCAACTCACACAAGCCGTTCCGGTTGATCAGTTGCCGCACTTTTCCGACGGTTGGGTTTCGGTGCAGGATGCGGCCACACAATTTGCCGCGCCATTGCTGGAGTTGCAACCCCGGCAGCGGGTCTTGGATATTTGTGCCGCACCGGGTGGAAAAACCTGTGCGATTCTGGAGTTACAACCAGAACTTGCAGAACTGGTCGCTATTGATATCGATGAAAAACGTTTAACGCGGGTTGAACAGAATTTAAAGCGCTTGAATTTATCTGCCCGATTAATCGCAGGCGATGCGGCAAAATCAGAACAATGGTGGGATGGGCAATTATTTGACCGGATTTTGCTGGATGCCCCCTGCTCTGCTCTAGGGGTAATTCGCCGCCATCCTGATATTAAACTGTTGCGCCGCCCTGATGATATTGCTGCATTACAACAACTGCAAAAACAGATTCTGCAAGCCGCCTGGAAAATGTTAAACAGCGGCGGAATTCTGTTATACGCAACCTGTTCCATTTTAAAAGCCGAAAATGAACAGCAAATCGCAGCTTTTTTAGCCTCGCACCCCGACAGCTTTGAAATTCCGATTGTCGGCGACTGGGGCCAGCAACGTCCGGCAGGGCGGCAAATACTCACCGGCGCTCTGGAAATGGACGGATTTTATTATGCACGTCTGGGCAAACACTAATTTTCTGCCAGTTTGCCTATTGGCGCTAGGCGGTTTGTTTACAACACCAGTCTTTGCCAGCGAATTTTCCGCACAAATAAAAAACGCCAGTTTAGAAAAACAAGACGACTGGTACATGCTGGATGCCGATGTTGAGTATGTGTTAAGTCCAGCCGCCAAAGAAGCGATTGAAAGCAGTATTCCACTGGTTTGGCATTTAAAAATCCAGCTGAAACAGGTGCGTTATTTTCACGACAAAACCGTGATTAATCTTAATTACGACTATAAAATCCGCTATCGTGCTTTGCTGAACAACTACAGTGTCACCAATCTCAACAGTAAAAGCGAAAAAAAATATCCCTCTCTTTCTGAGGCCTTAGACTCTCTATCTCATATCAGGGAACTCAAAGTCATTCCTGTTTCTGCCCTGAAAAAAAACAAACTTTATGAAGCCGGCATAAAGCTGGAGTTCGACAAAGAACAATTGCCCGCCCCCCTGCGCCCTACCGCCTATTTTGATTCAGAATGGAATTTATCCAGTGACTGGTATTTATGGCAATTAAAAAAATAAAACCTCCGATCAACCTGTTTATTTTGCTGCTGTTTGGACTGATTTTGCTGTCATTGCAGCTGATGAGTTCGGCCACGCAAGAGTTCTCCCATCTGAATGAAATTTATCCGCAGTTATTGGTAATCAATAGCGTCAGCATTGTGCTGTTGCTGATTCTGGTCGGGTTCAATGCTTATACCCTGATTCGCCATACCCGCAGAAAAGAAGCCGGTTCACGCCTGACTGCCCGCATGGTCTCGCTATTTGTGTTATTGGCGCTTGCCCCTGCCACGTTGGTTTTTTATTTTTCCGTGCAGTTTTTGCATAAAAATATTGATAGCTGGTTTAACGTTGAAATTGACCGCGCGATGGAAGATGCTCTGGAATTAAGTCAGGTTTCGCTGGAACAGAGAATGCGCTGGCATTTGACCCAAACCGAACAGCTCAGTCACTCCTTGCTGGATTTGCCTGAAAGTCAGGCCGCCGTTGAACTGGACTTTATCCGTGAATCTTCAGGAGCTCTGGAAATGGCGTTGTTTTCCAGCCAGGAACACATTATTGCCTTTAGCAGCATTAATCCAGCTGATATTGTCCCCAAGCAGCCTGATGTGCATGTCTGGATGCAGTTAAAGCAGGATAAAAATTATATTGCCCTGGACACCCTGCCTGATGACACCATGGTGATTCGGGTGGTAATCATCATTCCAGAAGTTGAACCTAAATATCTGCAAGTGCTGTATAAAGTGCCGATTCGCATTGCCGACTTGGCGGACTCAATTGAGTTTGCTTCGCAGCGCTACAAGGAAATGCGTTTTTTGCGCAACTCGCTCAAAATCAGCTTTTCCCTAACTTTATCTCTGGTGTTGCTGCTAAGTTTGCTGGCAGCAATTTGGGTAGCCTTTATCAGTATCCGCAATATTGTCGCCCCGGTTAAAGAGCTGGTGAAAGGCACAAAAGCCGTTGCAACTGGAGATTATGAACAACAATTACCAGTGATGTCGCAGGATGATTTGGGTTTTCTGGTGGAATCGTTTAACCAGATGACCCAACGGATTGCCCAATCCCGTGATGAAGCGAAACTGGCCAGTTTTGAAGTCGAGGAGCAACGCTCTTATCTGGAATCAATTTTAGCCAATGTCACCGCAGGGGTGATGAGTTTTGAAGCAGACTTCAGCATTCGTACCACCAATCAGGCAGCGTACCGGATTTTAAACTGTCAGGACGGCTGTTTTGTCGGGAAAAGCTTATCGTTGTTAGCCGATGAGTTTCCCGCGCTGGCTGATTTATTCAGCTCCATGCAAAATTTGATAGAACAAGCCGATGATATATGGCAGCAACGGGTAGCCTTCCTGGGAGCGAACGGCCGGCAGGAATTGCTGTGTCGAGGCGCACCGCTGTTTTCACAAGAGGACGAACGTGTGGGGGCGGTAGTTATCTTCGATGATTTAACCGCATTGATTCAGGCACAAAAAAATGCTGCCTGGGGTGAAGTAGCGCGGCGATTGGCACATGAAATCAAAAATCCTTTAACCCCGATTCAACTGGCAGCGGAGCGTTTGCAGCACAAACTGGCCAAAGAACTGGAGCCGGCTTCTGCCGATATGTTGCAACGCTCGACCCGCACCATTGTGCAACAGGTGGAAGCCATGAAGCGGATGGTAGACGATTTTGCCGAATATGCCCGCCCTTCTAAAAAACAGGTGGAACATCTTGATTTGCAGAATCTGGTGCAGGATTTGTTATTGCTCTACAACAACTCAAACACACAGATTAGCTTTGTCAGTGATTTTACCGACGGTGCCGGGATGGTTTATGCTGATCCGGTGAGTATCCGGCAGGTGTTGCACAATCTGCTGAAAAATGCGCAAGAGGCCATGGAAGACGGCGGCTTGATTGAAATTAAACTCTCGCAGGTGCAAAAGAACAATGCGGATTATGTGGAGCTGGGAATTTACGATCACGGTTCGGGGATTAATGCCGAACAGATTGAAACCATTTTTGACCCTTACATGACTACTAAACCGCGCGGAACCGGTTTAGGGTTGGCGATTGTGAAGAAAATCATTGAGGAACACGGTGGCCTGATCTGGATTGACAGCTCTTATACCGAAGGAGCCGGATTTATTATTCAGTTGCCGCTGGCCTGAAGAGTGTAAAAAATTTCCATGTAAAAAATAATTCGTTAGAATCATGGCAGGTTTAGCAAATATCAAAAAAACAGAGTTGTTGAAGGAGAACATCATCATGATTTCAAAAAATAAACACGCAAAATCCAGCAACCAGATTATTGCTGACGCGCGGCGTGATAAAGAAGAGCGCGAAAAAGGCTATCGGGAAAAATCGCTGAAAATGTATCCCTGGGTTTGTGGTCGTTGTGCGCGGACGTTTGATCATAAAACCGTGCGCGAATTAACCGTGCATCACAAAGACCATAATCACGATAACAATCCCGAAGACGGCAGCAATTGGGAGTTATTGTGCCTGTATTGCCATGACAATGAGCATTCCCGCTATGAGGAACAGATGCGTTATGGTAGCAGCAGTGCGGCGACGAAAGAAAATCATTCCAGCACTGGACATAATCCGTTTGCCAATTTAAAAGCGTTGCTGGAAAGCAAAAAATAACCACTCAAGCTTTTGGAACCCATTATTGCTGCGGTTTGCGGTGGGTTTCACATTGTTCTACCCATCTTACGACTTCGCCATTCGCGAAAAAGTGTACGGTAGTACGATAGGATGTGCCGAACGAAGGAAGGCGCATCTTCCGCGATTGATGCGCTTCGTTCCTCAGCACATCCTATAAATTAGGGCATCTTATCGAATTGGCGACCGAATCTTAAAGACGAAGGGGATAACCATTTAATCGAATTAGCCGTAGCGGGTCATGCACAATGTATCGTATCGCGTAACCTGAAAGATTTAAAAAGTACGATAGGATGTGCCGAACGAAGGGAGGCGCATCTTCCGCGATTGATGCGCTTCGCTCCTCAGCACATCCTATAAATTAGGGCATCTTATCGAGTTTGAAGTTTTGCCTAATTCGGGAAAACCAAAGCCTTCCCCTGCTTTCGCTACGCTACACGAGCTAATCCCTTCAATTTGAAAACAACCGCCAAAAAGCTTCCTGCTCATTAATCCCCAAAACCTGTTGCGCCGCCAGCATCCCCGAATAACTCACGCCATAAACGCCGCCACCCGGTGTACTCCAATGTCCGGCAAAATATAAACCATTGATGGGCGATTTATTGGCGACCCGATTCGCCCCAGCCTGTTCAGGCGTAACGTCCCAACCATAAGCCGCGCCTTTATAGTTTGAGGTGTAACGTTCCAATGTAGTGGGTGAACCCGCCTCGACAAACAAAAGATGCGCTTTCAAACCGGGAATTTTCCGGTCGGCGTAATCCAGCATTTTTTCTATGAATAACGGTTTGACCGACTTCCAGCAATCCTGGCCATCGAAACAAACCAGCCGGGTCAAAATCATCAAATGTTCGCCGACGGGTGCCAGACTGGGATCAACCAAAGTCGGCACGGTGATGCTCATCCAGGATAAGTTTTCATCGCCACTGATGGAATTGTAATAATTGGCATCATGGTCAACATAATCATAATAAAAACTCTCGTGATGAACTCCCACAGCATGTAAATCGAGATTGGTTGCCAGATACACCACAAAAATCGATTGCGAGTGCTGCATGGCTTTCATTCTGGCGATATAGCGTTTCGGAAAATGCGCCTCGCCTATCATCTGCAATACCGTGTTGCGCATATCAGCATTGGAAATTACGGTTTGCGCCTTAAGCTCTTCACCGGAAGCCAGCAGCACGCCCTGCACTTGATTATCCGATACTTTAATCTGGGTCACGGTGGTTTTATAGCGAATCTGACCGTTATTCTGAATCAGGCCATTCACCAAACTATCTGCCAGTTTTTGAAAGCCGCCTTTGCAATAATAGGCACCGTCAACCAGATAACCGATTAACATGGTGGCCCAATAAACAAAGGAAACTTTAGACGGCGGCAAGCCCAGATAAGGCCAATGACTGGCAAACACCCCTTGCAATTGCGGATTCTGAATAAAATCGCCCCAGACCTCAGCCAAGGTAGAACGGCGATAACGAAACAGCAATGCCAATTCGGTTTGAATCTGGGCATTATTTCCCAAACGCATCATCTCATCAGCTTTAGTGACCTGTTCGGCGACTTGCAGACACAGTTCCAGCAGAGCGCGTAAGCCTTCAACTTGATTGGGAAATAACCCGGAAAGCTGGTTTACAAAACCCTCAATTGATTGCGGCAGAGAAGTTTTAACCTCAGGATAATCAACATAAGCAAAAGGATTCACCGGAATAAATTCCAGTTGTTGATAGACATTAACCGCCTGCAAAATTTTGGCTAATATCCCACCGCCCTGATAACCTTGCAAGCCGCAGCCGCTGGTTAAATGCACACCCGAATCAAATATATAGCGTTTACGTTTGAAACCGTGCGCATAACCACCGGGCCTGTCATGCTGTTCAAGCACCAACACCGATTTTCCGGCTTTTGCCAACAAGGCGGCCGCACTAAGTCCACCAATACCGCTACCAATTACAATAACATCTACAGGTTGTTGTTCTGAATTGGCAGAGTTTACTTTCATACGCAAGTTTTATCAGGTTTGGTAAGCAATGCGCTAATTATAACGAATTTGTTGTGTCCCTCTGTTTTTAATAACGCCATTTTTTTAGAGCTGTAACTAAAATCAGTCATCAATAGGTATAATCAAAAAACCATTTTTTATCTATCAGCAGATCACAATGCACTCTCAATTTAAAACCATTGGAATTATCGGCAAACCCAGTGATCCCAGCATTACTGAAACCTTATTGAGGTTATTGCAATTTTTAAAGCAGGACGATTACACAGTGGCTTTGGCCAGTAATACCGCACAGCTGGTTAGCGATGCTGCTGTCAAATCCTATCCGCTGGAAGAATTGGCTCAGCATTGTGACTTAATGATTGCACTGGGTGGCGATGGCACGTTTCTGGCCGCCGCCCGCATCGCCTCAGTACAGAATATTCCGCTGATTGGCATTAATCTTGGCAAAGTTGGATTTCTGGTTGATATTTCGCCGCTGGAAATGTGCGATAAGCTCAAACAGATGCTGGCAGGCAAATACAGCGAAGAACATCGCTATTTATTGCGCACCCGAATTATTCGTGCTGAAAAGGTCACGCATGAAGAAATTTCACTTAATGAAGTGGTAATACATCGTTGGGTCACTCCGAGCATGATCAAGATTGTTACTCATATCGACGGACATTTTTTAAATGTGCAGCGCTCGGACGGCCTGATTGTATCAACGCCAACCGGTTCTACGGCTTATTCATTGTCAGCGGGCGGCCCTATTTTGCATCCGGGCCTGAATGCGCTGGTATTGGTGCCGCTTAATCCGCATACCCTCTCTAATCGCCCGATTGTAATTGACGACAACGCTGAAATTGAAATCACTTTTGGCCAGACTTCGCAAATTAACGCACTGGTAACTTGCGATCATCTGGAAATCCCCGACGTGTTAATCAGCGACCGAATTTTAATCAAAAAAGACCCGGTTCCCATCAGAATTTTGCACCCGCCCGGACATGATTTTTTTGAGACCTTACGAAAAAAACTGCATTGGAGTAATGATTATCCGGCATAAACCGGGAAAAGCGGCTGTGAGCGCAAATTTTTCTTTACAACAACCGGTTAAAGTATTAAAAAGCAGCTTTTTTTTAATACCGGATTGGAAAATGGCAAAAATGTCATCTAAATTTGTATCAGAGTCTGCGGGTCAAAGTAATGACAGCAAAAGTGTTGCTCCTTCTGATGAGGGAGTTGATGATAGCATTGAGTTAAACGAATATTATCCGTTTCCTATTGAAAATGAAAAAGCCTCAAAAAAAATGGCTTCGCGTAGAAAAGTTGAGATGTTATGGGAAAGAAAACGCCTGAAAGATCAACTTGGCGATTATGACGATTACGAAGATTATGATGATGATTTTAATTTTTAATTAAGTCAGAGCTCGAAATTTAGCAACTCAAAGCAATTAATACAGATAACATCTCGCTAAGGGTGTTATCTGTTTTTGTTTTTAGACCTCAAAAAAAATCTTTAGCCAAACAGTTCCCAAACCGGGCTCACTGCATCAGGCAAAGGCGCAAGCCGTCCCAATTCCACCCAGACATTTTTCGGACTATGAAAATCTGAACCCACTGAAGCCGCCAAACCAAAGTTTTTGGCATAATCAGCTGAGCGTCTGACTTCATCAGGATTAAAACGTCCGGTAATCACTTCGATTCCTGCCCCGCCCGCTTCTTTAAACGCGGTTAAAAACCGCTTCATCCAGCTTGCGGTTAAATCATAACGCATCGGATGCGCTAATACCGCCACCCCACCCGCCTGCTTAATCCAGCTTACCGCATCTTCTAATCCAGCCCAGGTTGTATTGGTATAGGCGGCTTTTCCCTGCCCCAGATAAAGGTCAAACGCCTCCTGCTCGCTGGTTACATGATGTTGTGCCAGCAAAAAATCGGCAAAATGGCTGCGGGTGATCATGCCATCGTCACCGGCCGCCGCAATAACAGCATCATAGGCTCCGAAAATCTTTTTTTTCTCCAGCAATTTGGCTATTTTTGCCACCCGCTGGTAGCGAATAGTTTGAATTTGCCTGATTCCTGCTTGCAACACCGAATTTTCAGGATTAATCCCTAAACCGACAATATGAAAACAATGTGAATTCCATGTCACAGACAGTTCAATCCCGTTGATTAGGCGAATATTCACCGCAGCAGCGGCTTGTTGCGCTTCGGCTAAACCGTTGATCGTATCGTGATCGGTTAAAGCCAAAGCGGTTACCCCTTGTTCATGCGCTCGTTTCAGCAATTCAGTCGGCGATAAAAATCCGTCTGAAGCAGTAGAATGGCAATGTAAGTCGTATTTTTCAGTCATTGTTTATAAAAAAAGGGGGGATCGATAACTTCTCTTTCAGTCACAAATTTCAATTTTAGAACTGAAAAAAAACGAAATGCGGAAACACAGCGGCAAGCCGTTACCTCCAGCATTCCGTTCAACTTTTTTGCTGATTTACTCCTCCTTCCTTGAAGAAAGCAACCTGTTACAAGCGTCCAATCGTACGGGTAAACCGGGTTGTTCGTAATGCTGAAACAGGATTTACACTGCCTTCACTTAACCAGTCTTTAACCTCGCTGATGCGGTCATCAGTGTCAGGATGTGTGGCGGTGAAATCTTTGGCACCGGGCTTGGTTTTCGCTTTCAAGCGCTCCAATACCCGCACTAATCCTTCTTGGTTGTAGCCCGATTTTTGCAACAAGGCAACAGCGGTTTTATCTGCTTCACTTTCCAGACTTCTGCCGTAACCGCTATTGGTCAAGGTTTGAGTCATATCATCGATGCTGCCTTCAAAAGTTCCCATTAACTGGTTGACGATTGAATTGTTGGCTGCTGTTTTAATCCCTTCACCACCGATGATGGTTAATGCTGAAGTAATCCGGCTGGTTTTAATTGCTCTCAGTGCGTGTGAATTAAGCACATGTGAAATTTCATGCGCCAGAACTGCCGCCAGATCATCTTCATTTTGGCACAGTCTAATCATGCCCTTCGTGACAAAAACGAAGCCGCTCGGAGCGGCAAAGGCATTAATTTCGTCACTATCCAAAATTAAAAAATGATAATTGGGGAATGTCTCTGGTTTGGATGAACTTAATACCAGGGTTTTACCGATTAAGTTCAAGTAGCGGTTTTCCTGGATATGCGGAGTCACTGCATACTTGCTTAACAAGGTGGCACTCACCGAACGACCTAAATAATATTCCTGTGACGGGGTTATATCTTCAAAAGTTTTTGTCACCGCTTCAGAGCTGCGTTTGAGGGCGTCTGCCTGTGATGAACTTAACACGCCGGCCTGTACCGCAATTTTTGAACTAACATCAGCAAGTTGTGCGCAGCTGGTCAGGCTCAATCCTAATAATATTAAACGTATGGTGCGAGTCATAATGGCATTACCGGGCAACAGTTGAAAAATCGCTGCCAGCAGCAAATTTTTCTAATTCAGAAGAGGTTATTTTTACTTTTTCCATTTTATCTACCCAGGCAAAACTCAACTCACTGTGTTGTTTTCTGAAAGCGTTTTCGACTTCCTTGGTAAAACCTTTACCGGCCAGACTAACATCTTTGCTGGAAATGCTATCGCCAAGACTTAGACCGGCATTCAACTTGACATTAGAGCTCATCAAAGCAGAAATGTGCATCCAGCCTTTTTGCTGCTTGAATTGCACCAGCCGCCATGGGCCGCGCTCTTCAAGGACAGTAACGGAATTGTGATAACCTACATTGGTAATGATCTTGCTGAAAAAAGTCGGCTCACTGCGTAATTGACCTTGCTGCACCTCAACCATCAGGCTGGTGGCAAAGCCCAGTGCTGGAGATAAAAGCAATGCTGCCCCGAACAGGGCAAGTTTTTTCTTCATGGTATGTCTCCTTCGTCGTTTTGTGTCTCTTGTGTAGTTTATAAGCTTATTTCTGAAATAAAGCGATAGATTCAACGTGTCCGGTTTGCGGAAACATATCCATCACGCCGGCTTTTATCAGCTTATAACCCAAAGTATTCACCAAAATTCCTGCATCCCGCGCCAGTGTTGAAGGATTGCAGGATACATAGATAATTTGCTGCGGCTGCCATTTTTTCAGATTATGCAGAACTTCTGAGGCTCCGGCTCTGGAAGGGTCAAGCAACACTTTGGTATATTTTTGCTGGGCCCACAGCTGGTCGCTCACATCTTTGCTTAAATCAGCGGCGTAAAATTCCACGTTATTGAGATTATTCAAACGGGCATTTTCTTTGGCGTGATTAATCAGCGGCAAATCACCTTCAACACCGACTACACGCCCGGCTTTGGTGGCCAATGGTAAAGTAAAATTCCCTAAACCGCAGAATAAATCCAGCACGACATCATCCTGAGTCAAAGCAAACTGGTCCATCACCCGAGTCACCATTTGCCGGTTAATTTCATAATTAACCTGAGTAAACATCGCTGGCCTGAATTTAAACTTAATCCCTTGTGCTGGCAAAGCGTAAGTTGGTAATACTTCCGGCTCACCGTCTAACGGCACAATCGTATCCGGTCCTTTGATTTGCAGGCAGATAGAAATCCCGTGTTGATGGGCAAACTGGCGCAAAATCTCTTTATCACTCTCCGGTGCAGGCTCCAAAGTCCGAAACGCCAACACGCATTCACTATCGCCAATCGCCACTTCAATTTGTGGAATTAACGCTTTGATTGACAGCTTACCAATCATTTCAGACAACGCCATCAGGTTGTCGCCGACAATCGGCTGCATCACTTTGCAGCTTTCAATTTCTGCCAGAAAAGGCTGGCGGCGCTCTCTGAAACCAACCAGTACCCTGCCCTTTTTCTCCACATATTTTACTCCCATCCGGGCTTTGGAGCGATAACCCCAATGCGGGCCGGTCAAGGCCTCCCAGATTTGCGGGATTTCGACCTTGCCAATTCGGCTAAATTGTTCCTTCAACAATTCCTGTTTAATTTTAATCTGTTCGCTTGCTGCCACATGCTGAAAGCTACAGCCGCCACAGACACCATAATAGGGGCATTCGGGTTCAACCCGCTCAGCAGCGCGATTAAACAGATTCAGCATTCGCCCTTCGGCGTAATCTTTATGGCTGTCAGTATAAATAAACTCGATTTCCTCACCGGGTAAAGCATCATCGATAAACACCACTTTGCCGTTGACATGCGCCACACCGCGCCCATCATGACATAACGATTCTATCGTGACTTTAATCGGTTCCTGTGAGAATACTTTTTTTCGGGTTCTGCTACGCGCCATATTATTTTTGTTTCCAGTTATTTGATGAGCTTTCATACCACCAGCCGGACTGGGCATTGCTAATCCAACGCGCGGCAAAAGTGGCTTTAATTTGTCCATACCAGTCGCCATGTCCGTTGGCATTGGCGATGGCGTGGTAAAGGTCGTCGCGGTCGTTATTTTCCGCGCTGACCAGTTGTTTAGCTTTATTGCGATCTTTTAACGGGATGTTGCTGGGATCCCGCACGGCAAGAAAACCGTCCTGTTTGATACCGATAAAGCCTTGCTGATAAAAGCTGGCCAATGAATCAAAGCGGTTCTGCATGGATGAGCGAATTTTCCTGATTTCCGCACTATCAATCTCCAAATCGGCTTCTGCCGCCTGCGCCGGGCTGATAATCACGTTCAGTACATTATCTATCCAATGATAAACTGCCAAGGGTTTATTCGGTAAGCTGGATTTAGGCTCCGGGGTTTTCTCAGGGCTGCTTTTTTGAATTTCTTTAATGATGGTATCGGCGGCTTTTTCAGCGGCAGCAGCAGGAAAATAAATATTAATGGTGACACAGGCAGTCAGTAAAAATAACGCGCTGGAAAATAATAGTTTTTTCATAGGTGAACTCGGTTGGTTAAAGATTACTCTATTTATGAAAATGTTCGTTAGGGCACGAGTCGCCACGCAAACTGATAATGGGCCAACCTTTTTCTTCTGCGGCAATTTTAAGCTTTTCATCAGGGTCAACTGCAACCGGATGGTCAACTTTTACCAACAGCGGCAAATCATTATGCGAATCGCTGTAAAAATAACTGCCGTCCAGCGTTTCTCCCGAATCTTTTAACCATTGTTCCAATAAAGTCACTTTGCCGGTTTGAAAGCAAGGCACATCAATAAACGCCCCGGTATAACGGCCATTTTTAAATTCCGGCGTAGTCGCCAGCAAATTATCAATGCCGTACAAATTAACAATTGGCTCTGTCACAAACCGGTTGGTGGCGGTAATGACCAATAAGGTATCGCCTCTGGCCCGATGCTTTTCTACCAAATCAAAAGCCGGATGGAGCAAAACCGGTCTAATCACCTGTTCCACAAATTGTTGCCGCCATTGATAAAGTTGCTCGGCAGGATGGTCCGCCAACGGTTTTAAGGAAAACTTTAAAAACGCTACAATATCAAGCGTACCTTTTTTATAGTCTTCATAAAACCCGGCATTACTACTCTCATAATAGCCTTTGTCAACAATGCCCTGGTCAACCAGAAACTGTCCCCATAAAAAATCGCTGTCGTCACCAATCAGGGTGTTGTCTAAATCAAAAATTGCTAAACTCACGTTTGAACCTGCTGAAAAAATAAATGAAAGGATATAGCCTGAATGCCTTATTTATGGAACAATGTTGCCATTATTTTACTTACCTCAACTATGGGTTAATTTTACCATTGCGGACTATTAAACACATAGCCAGGACAACAACACAGGTTTTAACATGATAGACTCGAAAGGGTACCGACCCAATGTCGGCATTATCCTTTGCAATGACGAGGGTCGCGTGTTTTGGGCAAAAAGAAAAGGTGTTAATTCATGGCAATTTCCTCAAGGCGGCATTGATTGCAATGAAGACCCCGAAACCGCGATGTATCGAGAATTGTGGGAAGAAACAGGCTTGCAGGCTGAACACGTTGAAATTTTAGGACGCACCCGTTATTGGCTGCGTTATAAATTGCCGGAGCGCTACATCCGCAAAAACTCAACCCCGCTTTGCATAGGACAAAAACAGATTTGGTTTATTTTACGGCTGATTACTTCGGAAGAGAATGTACGCTTTGATTGCGGCTCCAAACCGGAATTTGACGGTTGGCGCTGGGTAGAGTACTGGCATCCCTTAACCGATGTGGTGCATTTCAAAAGAAAAGTGTATCAAAAAGCGATGGCGGAATTAGGAGCGATTTTGATTCTGGAACATGTGCCAGTAAAAGCGGATGGTTATTTAACCAAATGCCGATAAAACCAAAAACCATCCAGTTTTTTAAAACCTGGATGGTTTAATTCAGCGCTTAATTATTGCTGGCGATCTCATTACTGCTATCGCCATAAAGATTGCGCGGCAGCAGTACATAAAAACGGCCTTTGGATTTCATCGGCCCAGCCATTTCTCCGGCTTGCTCACCTTGTCCCCAATAAAAATCCCCGCGAACGGCACCTTTAATGGCACCACCTGTGTCTTGTGCTATCACCAGTCGCTGTAAACGTTGATTGCCTTTAGGATGTTGCGCATTTAGCCAGATAGGAACTCCTAAAGGTAAATAATGTCTGTCAACTGCCAAACTGCGCTGTGCCGTCAACGGCACACCCATTGCCCCTGTCGGTCCTATTTCAGCATCACCTGGGGTAAAGCGAAAAAACACATACGAAGCATTTTTTTTCATTAACTCACGACCTTCATCAGGATGCTGTTTTATCCATGCCCGAATAGTCTGCATGGAAATATCGGCTTTAGCGATTTCGCCTCTATCCACCAAAGCTTTACCTATCGCAAAATAACTGCGGCCATTTTTACCGGCATAACCCACACCTTTCACCGAGCCATCCTCCATAATAATCCGTCCTGAGCCTTGCACGTCCATAAAATAGGCATCAACCTCATCATCTACCCAAACCAGTTCCAGATTTTTATTTTCCAGTGCGCCTTCATAAATTTCAGCCCGGGTTTTGCTTCTGCTGGCAAAATCCTCTGGGGTGCGATAAATCGGGAAGCGATAACGCTCGCTGCGGGTATAAGACCCGTGGAGTTCCGGCAAATAATAGCCAGTAAACAAACCATGGGCACTGCCATTGTCTACAACTGCATAAGGCTTGAACCAGTGCTCAAAAAATTGCCGCTCTTCGCCTGGATTTACGCTTATTGCGCATAAAGATGCCCAATCGGCAACGCTGCCTAAATCAAATGCACCGGACATTGCCTTCCCAGCCGGCATTTTTTGCCAGCGTTTGCAGGACTGACGAAAAGCCGTAAACGCTTCAGCATGATTATCATTCACCCAGCCGGATAAAGCTGCAAATTGACTGGGATACAACTGCGCCGAAGCTGAGTTTTTTGCTTCAATCGGCGTACCGCTAAAAGGTGGGTCTAAATCTTCGGTGGCTATCGGCAATGCTCCCGAACCACCTGGCACTGTTGTTTTTATCGGCAATCGGGTACAGCCTGCAACAAATAACAGGATTACAAAAAACAGAATTTGTTTAAACAAGGAATAATTCATCGGATTTCGGAAATGTATCTGGTAAAAAACGTGATGCTGTCTATTATTATAGTTCGATAGAGCAGTTTTGTAGCATGATTTTAACGCTATTTTTTGACTTGAGCCTGCCAGCCGCCAAGAAAAAATTGTAACTTTTTATTCACATTTTCTAAATAATAACATGGAAAACCCGCAAGCGTTTGTTACCTGGTTTAGAAACTCCTCGCCCTACATTCATGCCCATCGTCACCGCACTTTTGTGATCAGTTTTGGCGGCGAAGCCGTATTGGGGGATTTTTCTAATCTGATTCATGATTTTGCCTTATTGCGTAGTTTGGGAATCCGGTTAGTCTTGGTTTATGGCATTCGCCCACAAATTGACTGGCGCTTGCAAAAACAGCAACTTAAATCTGAATTTAAAAATAACTTGCGAATTACCGATGCAGCAAGTTTGGAGTGTGTGAAAGAAGCAGCCGGCACGGTGCGGGTGGAAATTGAAGCGTTATTGTCAATGGGGCTAACTAATTCACCGATGGCAGGAGCGCAAATTAAAGTAGCATCGGGCAATTTTGTCACTGCCAAACCTTTAGGGGTAATTGACGGCATCGATTTTTGTCACACTGGTGTAGTGCGCCGCATCGATCATCCTGGTATTCATCAGCAGCTTGACCAGCATAACGTGGTATTGATTTCTCCGCTTGGTTATTCACCCAGCGGAGAAATTTTTAATTTAGCTGCCGAAGATGTGGCAACCGAAGTGGCAATTGCGTTAAAGGCTCAAAAGTTGATTTTTTTGACTGAACAGGATTGTTGCGATGCTGGCGGAAACAGGGCAATGCAGCAAATGACCACCGATGAGGCTGAAACACTGCTACAAAAAGCACAGTTGCCAAACGATACGGCCAGAATTCTCAAGGCGGCCATTCAAAGCTGCAGACGCGGTGTCGAACGAGTGCATTTAATCAATCGCCATCAGGATGGGGCGTTATTATTAGAGCTTTTTACCCGTGACGGGGTTGGCACCTTAATCAGTTCATCAGCATTTGAAAATTTGCGGCCTGCCACTTTAAGCGACATTGGCGGCATTCTGGAGTTAATCAAGCCGCTGGAACAGCAAGGAATACTGGCAAAACGTTCGCGGGAAAAACTGGAAATGGAAATCAACGATTATGTTGTTATTGAACGTGACGGTTTGATTATTGGCTGCACTGCATTCCATTTATTAAAAAATCATGATGTTGCGGTGATGGCATGTCTTGCAGTGCATTCCGATTACCAAAAAGGCGGTCGCGGGCACCGGTTATTTGAATATTTACTCAATAAAGCCCGGCAACAAAATCTAAAAAAACTGTTTGTTTTAACCACACAAACTACACACTGGTTTATAGAGCGGGGATTTTTAAATTTAAGCATAGAAACTCTGCCCGATGAATTAAAAAGCTACTATAATCCACAGAGAAAATCCAAAATTCTTTATAAAGAGCTATCTTGATTCCATAATGACGTATTCTGCAAAGCCGGTTTCCATTTTGCAAATCTCCGATTTGCACGTTTTGCCTCATAGCACTGACAAGCTGTTGGGGGTTGCTACAGAGCATTATTTCAAGCTGGCTCTGCAACAAGCTTTCGACCAGTATCGACAGTTTGATTTAATTCTGGTGTCGGGTGATTTGGCTCAGGATCCTTGCTTGGCAAGTTATCAGCGGATTCGTGACACCCTCAGCAGCTATCAAACTAAAACGGTTTGTTTATCAGGCAATCACGATGATTGGCCATTAATGCAAAAAGTTTTAAATACCGGTTTGATTAGTTGTGAAAGACAGGTTTTATTTGATGATTGGCAGTTGATAAATTTGAACAGCCAAAAACTCACAGATCCGGGCGGACTTTTGCTGCAACCGGAACTGGATTTTCTGGTGAAATGTCTGGAAAGCGAGCCAGACCGTTTCAGCATCATTGCCGTACATCATCACTGCACATTAAGTAACAGTGTCTGGCTTGATACCATGGTTATCAGCAACAGCCATGAATTCTTTCAGTGCCTTAAGCCTTATCCGCGTGTAAAGGTTATCACTACAGGGCATATTCACCAGCTTTTGGAGACTCAGGAACAAGGTATTATTATTCTGGGGGTACCATCCACCTGTTTTCAGTTTAAACCCAACTGTAGAGATTTCACCCTAGATACTATTGCTCCAGGTTATCGGGTGTTAAGACTTTATCCTGATGGCCAGATTGAAACCGAAATCCATCGCTTGCCTGTTGCATTGTCTGAGCTGCATACGGATTCAGAAGGTTATTAACACAGAAAGTCTTAACTCATTGCCATATCAGGTTTCACATTCCTCATCTATCTAAGATAATGTGCTGGAAAAATACGCAAATGCGTTATCATCCTGCACGCAAATTTCTATCAATTTTTAAAAAAGTCGTTGACCCTTGTCCTCATCGCTTGCTGTCATTTAGCAAAAAGACCTTGCAATCTTGTTTTTTAAACAGTACATCAGCAAGCAACAAATGACTAATAACCCACTAATATAGTACACTATAGCCACCTTACCGAGTTTATCATTATGCCCGCAACAGAAAACGTCCATGCCCACGAAATCCATAAATTTGGCTCTCAAGCCGAACGCTGGTGGGATCCTGAAGGCGAATTTAAAACCTTGCATGACATCAATCCTTTAAGACTGGAATTTATTGAGCGTTACGCACAATTAAACGGCAAACGAGTGGTTGACGTAGGCTGCGGCGGCGGCATTTTAACCGAAGGCCTGGCCAAACACGGCGCGGATGCCATGGGAATTGATTTAAGCGAAGAATTAATCGATGTTGCAGATTTGCATGGATTGGAAACCGGCATTCACGCGCATTACCAAAAGATCAGTGCAGAACAGTTAGCCTTGGAACAACCGGAAAGCTTCGATCACGTCACTTGCATGGAAATGCTGGAACACGTTCCTGACCCTGGCTCGATTATTTCGGCCTGTGCCAAAATGGTAAAACCTGGCGGCATGGTGTTTTTTTCAACCTTGAACCGCAAACCAAAAGCCTACTTGCTATCAATCGTCGCGGCAGAATACTTGTTGAAAATGTTGCCCAAAGGCACTCACGACTATAAAACCTTTATCAAACCTTCGGAATTATGCCAGTCAGCACGTGCATCAGGTTTGGAATTACAAGGCATGGTCGGCATCGAATACAATCCATTCTCTAAAAAATTCAGTTTGGGCAAAGATATCGATGTTAATTACATTGCCGCATTTAAACGTACTGAATAGCCATGAAAACCGCTGACTTTACCTTATCCTGCGTGTTGTTCGATTTAGACGGTACTTTGGTTGACACTGCGCCGGATTTAATCGCCTGTTTAAATATCGCCTTGGAACAACACGGCTTTGAACAGACAGCTTATTCGCAGGTTCGCCCGCTGATTTCGTTCGGCGCCGAAGCGATGATTAAACAAAGTAGTGCTGCCGATGCTGTTGAAAGTCACGCACAGATTCTGGAAACCATGCTGAATCTTTATGAAAATAACATTGTCCAGCATGGCGGTTTTTTCGATGGCATGGTCGAAACATTGCTCAACATTGAAGCACGGGGATTGAAATGGGGGATTGTCACCAATAAGCGCGAACGCTTTACCAATCCTTTAACCAAAGCATTAAATTTAACTGAACGCGCTGCCTGCATTATCAGCGGTGATACCACCAATAACAGCAAGCCGCATCCTGAACCAATGTGGGAAGCATGCCGCCGTGCTGGCGTTCAACCCGAACAATGCGTTTATATTGGCGATGCCTTGCATGATATTACTGCCGGAAAAAATGCCAACATGAAAACCTTGGCAGCGGTATATGGCTATTTAACCGATGCTGACCAACCTGAACAATGGGGCGCGGACGCCTTGATCGAATCTCCAGTACAAATCAGCACCTGGATAGAGAGCATATTATGTTATTAACAGACCGGGTAATTTTGATTACTGGCGCAGGTGGCGGTTTAGGCAGTACCGCTGCGTTAGCCCTGGCTGAACAAGGGGCGCAGATTATTTTACTCGACAAAATTATTCCAAAACTGGAAAAAGTTTATGACGCAATTGTCGAATCGGGCTCCCCCACACCGGTGATGTATCCGTTTGAGTTAGCCGGAGCCAGTGAAGCTGAATATGAAGAGCTTGCCAGCCGGATTGCTGAAAAATATGGCGCGTTGCATGGTTTGTTACACTCAGCATTGGAATTCAGTAACTTTTCTCCTTTATCTCTGCACAGCACAAAAAGCTGGGGGGATGCGTTAAATGTGAATCTCAACGCGCCGTTTTTATTGACACGGGTATTATTACCGGTAATGCAAAACTGCGGCCATGCCTCTATTGTTTTTACCTCCGACTCATCCGCTCGCTTGGGAAAAGCCTATTCAGGCGCTTATGGCGTTTCCAAAATCGCTTTGGAAGGATTGGCTAAAATTCTGTCTGAAGAACTGGAAAGCGCTGGAAAAATCCGGGTAAACACTTTAATCCCCTGCCCTGTTGATTCCCCATTTCGGAAAAAAGCCTATCCCGGTGAAGATAAAACCTTGCTGCCGCCGATGACAAGTTTAAATCCTGTTTACCGTTATTTATTCAGCGACGAAAGTATTGGCATCACTGGCCAAGTCATCGACGCGCAAACCTTTAACCACCCTTAATATCATGTCCGCAATCAGAGAAACCGTTGTTTTAACCCGTGATGTCAATGTTGTCACTATTCCAGACGGCAATCATGGCACGTTAAGCAAAGGCAGTGAAGTTACTATCCATCAGGCTTTAGGCAGCAACTATACTGTAGTAACCGATCACGGACACATGGTGCGAATTGCCGGTATAGATGCTGATGCACTAGGCAAAGAGCCTCATGAGTTGCATACCTTAGTTATGGAAACAGACGCAAAAGCAGTGGAAAAAAATTGCTGGGAAGTGATGAAAACCGTTTATGACCCTGAAATTCCGGTCAACATTGTCGATTTGGGTCTGGTTTATCACTGTCAGGTTACTCCGGTTGCAGAAGGCAAAAATAACGTCCATGTGATGATGACCTTAACAGCGCCGGGTTGCGGCATGGGGCCGGTTTTGCAAAATGATGTGGAAAAATCCATTCGTGCCTTGCCCGGCGTGGAGTCAGTAAATGTCGAAGTAGTGCTGGATCCGCCCTGGTCGCGGGAAATGATGTCGGAGGTGGCACAAGTCCAGTTGGGATTGTTTTAGTTTTGTACGGAATGGCTCAGGAAATTTTAGAGTTTTTTGCCGTTCCTTTTGCAAAAACAATTATTTCATTCATCATCCTGATTGACCCTGTCGGGCTGATACCGATATTTTTAAGCTTATCCGGCACTTGCACTGCACAGGAAAAGTTCAACGCCATTCTTACTGCCTGTTCGGTGCTGTTTGTGCTGATGGTGTTATTTCTGTTCGTAGGCAAACCCTTTCTGGAACTGCTCAGCATTTCAATCGCCTCGTTTAAAATAGGCGGCGGCATTTTGCTGATGCTAACCGCCATTTCCATGTTTAACGGGGAAGTGGAAAAAAACTATCAATCCATCAAAAGACAGACTTTGGCGAATATTACCATTGTGCCTTTTGCGATACCGCTGTTGTTTGGCCCTGCCTTGATTAGCGTTCTGGTAGTTTATGCCGAAAAGGCGCACAGCTTTTACTATCTTTTAGGTTTAATTCTGTGTGCTTTTATCTCTGCGCTGCTTTCCGCTTTGATTTTGGCCTCATCCATTCCGCTAATGAACAAGATTGGCCAAACCGGATTTAACACCATCAGTCGCATTATGGGATTAATTATCATGGCGATTGCGGTGCAGTTTTGTCTGGAAGGTCTTAAAATAGCCTTTCCGTTATTGGATAATCAGCCTCAGCACCAAGTTGCAGATGCTGTGTCGCCTGCCCCAAAAAAGCTGATCTAGTTTTCGGAAAAAGATCGCCCTCGGCAAAGACGCCACAAAAACTTAGCCCATTTTCAAGCCACAATAAAACCCGGCGACCGAACTAACCCCTTTGCCGGTAATGCTGGACAGACGATTAACCAGAAAATTTCCAGAGCTTTGCGCGGTTTCTATAGCGACGTTAGTTGCATGTTGCAAGCTGGCATCACTGACTGTGAAAAAACCGTAGTATTCGCTAACAAACATCAATACTATCGCACCACCACCGACAAACAACGCCAGCCGCAGCATTTTTTTTGAAAAATAACCGACTGCCAATCCGATAACAAATGGTGCGCCGACATTGGGAATTAAAAATGCTGCGGAAAGAATATCCGTGCTTTGGGTGCTGGTAATAAGGTCACTTTTCATGATTTAGGGCTCTTACGCTATATTTTTTAAAGGGAGAGGCTTGCTAAGTTGGCAATCTAAACCAGCTTAACGAGATGAAAGACTATCATAAAAAAGCCGTATTTTGCCTGAACAGAATACGGCTTTATGTTTTGGATTTTAAGGTGCTAGAGCTTTAAAGTTTTGCTAAAACTGCTGCAATAGTTTCGCCCATTGCCGATGGTGTTGGCGCAATCGTAACACCTAACTCTTTTAAAATCGCAACTTTCTCCGCCGCACTCTCACCGGCTGAAGAAATAATCGCTCCGGCATGACCCATTCTGCGACCTTCCGGTGCTGTTAATCCTGCAATATACGCAACAACAGGTTTGGTCATATTTTCTTTGGCGAAAATACCCGCTTCCACTTCTTGCGGTCCGCCGATTTCACCAATCATCATCACCACTTTGGTTTCGGGGTCTTGCTCGAACTTTTCCAGAATGTCGCGATGTGAGCTGCCGTTAATCGGGTCGCCACCAATCCCTACTGAAGTAGACACGCCGATATTCAGGCGTTTCATTTGGTCAGCGGCTTCATAACCTAAAGTGCCTGAGCGGCCAACGATACCAACATTTCCTTGCTGATAAATATGGCCTGGCATAATCCCCAACATCGCCCGTCCTGGACTGATAGTGCCGGCACAGTTAGGGCCGGTTAAAATCATCCGTTGTTCTTTGGGGAATCGGCTTAAATAAATTTTAATCCTCATCATGTCCTGAGTGGGAATGCCATCGGTAATCGCCACACAATATTTAATCCCGGCATCAGCCGCTTCCATGATTGAATCTGCTGCAAACGCAGGTGGCACAAAAATAATACTGGCTTCCGCTCCTGCCTGTTCAACCGCCTCTTTCACAGTGTTAAAAACCGGACGGTCTAAATGTTTTTGTCCGCCTTTGCCAGGAGTCACGCCGCCAACTACGTTAGAACCATAGTTAATCATGTCTTGCGCATGAAAGCTGCCGATTTTACCGGTAAAACCCTGGACGATGATGCGGGTAGTTTCGTTAATTAAAATAGCCATTAATTTGCTCCTGCTTGTTCTTTTGCGATCACTTCGTTCCGTGCTTGCACGGCTTTTTCTGCCGCTTCTGCCAATGTTTCTGCGGTGATAATCGGTAAACCACTTTCAGCGATAATTTTGCGGCCTTGTTCGACATTGGTACCGGACAAACGCACAATCAACGGAATTTTCATGTCGATTTTTTTCACCGCATGAACCACGCCTTCAGCAATCCAGTCGCAGCGGTTAATACCGGCGAAAATATTTACCAACATCGCTTTGACATTTTGATCTGCCAACACCAGACGGAAAGCTTTTTCAGTCCGTTCTGCCGATGCGCCGCCGCCTACGTCCAAAAAGTTAGCCGGTTCACCGCCTGCCAGTTTAATCATGTCCATGGTTGCCATCGCCAAGCCAGCGCCGTTAATCATGCAGCCGATGTCACCATCCAAACCGACATAGCTTAAGCCGCGATCTGCCGCCGCCATTTCGCGAGGGTCTTCCTGGGTTTTGTCACGCAATTCCGCAACCTTTTGCTGACGGAACAGTGCATTGTCATCAAAGCCCATTTTTGCATCCAGAGCCACTAACTCGCCACTGCCGGTGATCACTAACGGATTGATTTCAATCATGTTTGCGTCTAGTTCACGCATCGCCCGATAGCAGCCTTTCAATGTTTTCACGACGTGACTGAGCATGGTTGCAGGCAATCCCAGTGCAAATGCCATTTCACGCGCCTGAAAATCCTGTAAGCCCACCGCCGGTTCAATATGAATTTTTTTGATGGCTTCAGGATTGTTTTCTGCCAGTTCTTCAATATCCATCCCGCCTTGCGCCGAGCCGACCATCACAATGCGCTCATGTTCACGGTCAATCAAAAAACTCAAATACAGTTCTTTGGCAATGTCGGTACCGGCTTCGATATACAGCCGATAACATACTTTACCAGCCGGGCCGGTTTGATGAGTCACCAAGCGTTTGCCCAATAAATGTTCAGCAGCCGCTTCCACTTCATCATGGGTTTTGCAAATTTTAATCCCGCCGGCTTTACCGCGTGCGCCGGAATGAATTTGCGCTTTCACCGCCCAAACATTGCCACCGATTTCGCGTGAGCGTTGCACGGCTTCTTCAGGGCTATAGGCTAAACCGCCTTCGGCGATTTTTATGCCATAGCCTGCCAAAATTTCTTTTGCTTGATATTCATGAATATCCACAGCATCTCCTATGTTTTCTGTTGTTAAGATTGATGTTCGTTTGAGTGAATACGAAAATACAGTGTAAATCGTTTCAGTTTAATCGGTTGACCCAATAATCCGGTTTTCGATGAAGATGCGCAATCGCGATAATCAACAAATGGTCTGACTCGATAGAGTAAAGGATTTTGTAAGGAAATTTGTGTAATAGACAACGTCTAATGTCACCCTGTTCTTTTTGCCATGCCTCTGGAAATTGAATGATGCGTTTGATTGCCTGCTTCACTTCGGCTTTAAATCGATTTCCTAAACCCGAAAACTCAAGTTCCTAATACTCGCAGGCTTCGGTTAATTCCATGTCTGCCAATTCGGTAAAAACAACTTTCATTCGTCATCTGCAAAAATTTTTTCCATCGGAATACCGCGCAATTTTCCAGTGCGGTAAGCTTGCAACCGATTTTCAGCTTCAGTGATCCAAGTTTTTTCCAAAGCAGAATCTTTTTCGAGTTTTTTATCCTTGCGTGTTTGTTGAAACTCAAGAAACCACTCGCTCAATTTTGCAAAAGAATTATCATCTAATTCTTCAATGTATTGTTCTATTGTTTCTACTTGAATCATTTGCAACGACTCCCAAAATTATTAGGTGGCGATATTATTAATTATGTTTTTCCCTGATTCCACCTCATCCTATCAGGGCTTCTTGCTACAAACTCATGCCCATCTAACCCATCTAATAAGGTACTTGAGGATGATCAAACTTTTCCTTTACAAAAGCCTCAGGTGAACTCAGGCTAGTCCGAAGCTTTTGCCCATTGACAGTATCTGTTTTTTTAAACCAGTCTCCTTTAGGGTCTGCAAAATCACCGTAAAGCTCAGTTAAATAAGTTTTCTTGGCAGTGATACGTCCTTCGGTTTGCAAAAACTGTTTTTTTATCGGACTCCAAACATAATGTTCATCAGGAAGAAGGCGTTGAACTGTGTTGCCGTTAGCATATTCTAAAGACACTGTGCC
>CAIQWF010000077.1 GCA_903875455.1 uncultured Pseudomonadota bacterium | reverse complement strand
TCAATATAGAAGTGGATATTGTTTCTACGGATGATCCAGAACGAAGCTGGTAATGTCCAAAAATTTCTTATGGCCCAAAAATGAAGGAATCGTTGTCGTACCCCATATAGGTCATGCGCTGGGCTGTTTGCGTTATGCCGCTGCGGTTTTAGGCTGGACAATCGAGTTAATCACCGAATCTGGCGACGGCGAATTAAGTGAGTTATTGGGATTAAATCGGAGCGAGGATTTCAAAGCCGATGAGCGCGAATCTGCCGATATTCTGTGTCGGGTTCATACTGAACATAGCCAACAGGCATACGATCTGGATGCTTTAATGAATGCGGCAAACTTGGGCAATTGGCAAGGACAAGCCCAACCACTGAACCGCTATCATCTCTACAAATGGCAGGTGATTGACGAAGTTGCAAAAGCGACAGAAAAACCTCGCACTGAGACGCTTAAACCCCAAATCTTAACGCCATTGGCAAATTATCAATCTGCCTGCCAGAAAACCGCGACGCAAATCATTCGACAACGGCGCAGCGCACAAAGTTTCAATCCGAACGCGACTTTATTAGCAGAGCAGGATTTCTATCAAATTTTGGCGGCGACTTTGCCTGACAAGCTGCCGTTTGATATTTGGCCTTTGCCAAGCAAAATCCATTTGTTTATTTTTGTGCATCGGGTAGAAGGTTTAGAGCCCGGATTATATGCGCTGCCCAGAAATACCGAAAAGTTGCCGGTGTTACAGGCTGCCACTTCTGAGAAATTTGTATGGCAAGCCATTTCTGCACCATTGCCGTTATATAAACTGTTGAGTGCCAACTGTCGCAATGCAGCGAAAACCTTGTCCTGCCATCAAGCCATTGCCAGTGATAGCGCGTTCAGTTTGGCGATGGTGGCCGAGTTTTCAGAAACCGTTGAAGCTGCTGCCTGGCATTATCGGTATTTATTTTGGGAAGCCGGTTTAATTGGGCAAGTGTTGTATTTGCAAGCCGAAGCTGCGGGTGTGCGTGGTACCGGAATCGGCTGCTATTTTGATGACAGCGTGCATGAGATTTTAGGGTTGAACGATGAAACTTTTCAGAGCCTTTACCATTTCACGGTGGGTACGCCATTGGAAGATAGCCGCCTGCAAACTTTGCCCGCATACTCGCATTTGGAAAAATGAGGTAAAAAGTGCCACTGGCGCGGCACTTTTTTCAGCCCGCTAAAAAATTAGCTGGCTTTCGCGTATTGCAAACCCGCGACTTCAAGAAAATCGTGAATATCCGCCGGTACAATTTCCAGCCCTAAGCGTTTGCAAAAGCGTTTTTCTTTGTCAGTTGGCGTTTTGGTTAAATACCAACCTTTTGGTTCTGCTGCACCATACATAATGTCGCTTAACACCATTCGCTCGGAATCGCGGTTTAACGACATGCCCAGTAACAAATATTTTTTACCCTGCCGATATTCTTTCAAATAGTCTGGAATCGCAAAACCTCCCATTAACTCGGTGATGTAATCCACATAATCTGCATCGGAGGCGACATAATTGGGTTCAGGGGTTGGCGTGCCCATCGGTTTAAACAAAATCGGCCAATTAGGATCAATTTGATCCTGGTTGATTTCAAAATACTGGCTGCGGTCATAATGATAGAGTTTAAACCGGAACGGCCCGGCACTGATTCTGGCCAGCCCGACAATCAACAGATGATCTTCATCAGCATAAGTGTCCTGCAACTGGGTGTCGCGGTTTATGTCAATAATATAGTCAGGTTTCCATTCTGCCAGCCAGTCATGCAAGATGGCTCGCGTCCATTGTTGCTTGCCATACAACTCGGTTAAAAACTGATTCACAAAATTTCGGCCTTTTTTCAGTTCCTGATTCATCGCCGCCCGTGGAAATTCGTACATCAATTTCGGAGCCATCGGCTGGCCTTTATTCATGGCTAAAATCAGACTGTCGCTATCAGCGGGGATTTTTGCGCCAGTGGCTTTATTTTTCACATCAAACAATACGCCCGCGCCTAAATACGGTACGACAGTATTATCATAAAGACCGGCAAAGATTTCAGAGAAGACATCGGAAGACATAGTAACTCCATAATTTAAACAATAGTTTTTTGTTAAATTCAGCAAAAATCAAGCCAGTGAGAAATTTCCTGTAAATTCAACTCTTTTGCGGTGTGGAAAAGCTAACCCGACCGACAAAACCTTACAAAAGCCCTACGGATTGTTTGTTACCCTACTATCATCTTGCAGTTAAATCCTGAAAACTTACACCTCAAACTCAACAGGGCTGGGGCTTTCAAACACTTGGCACGCCCCGTGCATTACCTTAGGCAGTCTTAATCTGTGTTAGGACATAAACTCTTAAGGAGAGACAACATGGCATTACGTCAATGTGCAATATACGGTAAAGGTGGGATCGGTAAGTCTACGACTACCCAAAACCTGGTTTCCGCATTAGCGGAATTAGGTAACAAAGTCATGATCGTGGGCTGCGACCCTAAAGCCGACTCTACTCGTTTAATCCTTCATGCCAAAGCCCAAACTACAATTATGAGTTTGGCCGCCGAAGCAGGAAGTGTGGAAGATTTAGAATTAGAAGATGTATTGAAAGTCGGTTTCGGCGGCATCAAATGTGTAGAATCCGGCGGCCCTGAGCCTGGTGTAGGTTGCGCAGGTCGTGGTGTTATCACAGCGATTAACTTTCTGGAAGAAGAAGGCGCGTATGACGAAGATTTAGACTTCGTATTCTATGACGTACTCGGCGACGTGGTATGTGGTGGTTTTGCGATGCCGATTCGGGAAAACAAAGCTCAGGAAATCTACATTGTTTGTTCCGGTGAAATGATGGCGATGTATGCAGCGAATAACATCGCTAAAGGTATCGTGAAATATGCAAACTCAGGCAGTGTGCGTTTGGCGGGTTTAATTTGTAACTCGCGTGAAACCGCGCGTGAAGATGAGTTGATTTCGGCACTGGCTGCAAAAATCGGCACTACGATGATTCACTTTGTGCCACGCGATAACGTTGTGCAACGCGCCGAAATTCGCCGGATGACCGTTATCGAGTATGAGCCAAAAGCAAAACAGGCCGATGAATATCGTCAATTGGCCACTAAAATTCGTGATAACAAAAACTTCATTATTCCAACTCCAATCACGATGGATGAGCTGGAAGAGTTGATGATGGAATTTGGTATTATCGATCAGGAAGATGAGTCAATTGTGGGTAAAACAGCTGCTGAAGAAGCGGTTGCTTAAAAAACCACTCCAAAAAACTGTAGAGACGTGTCATACGTTTCTACAGTATCTCATTCGTTTTTATTCAAATTTCAAAGAGCGAAAAAAGGGTTCAGTCGCCCCATTATCGCTACTCATGTTTAAATTCCCAATTCTATTTTTACACTCATCGTGGCATTATAAATTCTGCTTTTTAGAAAAACTGCCATGATTTGGCTTATACCTCACTAAATCTGTTTCATGGTGATATCTAAAGTCTGAATCCGATAGGCAATTTGCCGGGGAGTCATATTCAGCAACCGCGCCGCTTTTGCCTGCACCCAACCGCTTTGCTCCAGTGCGGCAATCACCCGTTCTCTGTCATCCAGATGCTCATCATTAAAAGCCAGGGAAGTAATTTTTTGCGGTTTATATTCACTCTGCTCAATGTCATCTTCCAGGCCGGTACTGACAATCACATCGCGGTCAATAATTCCTGAACTACTCATAATCGCCGCCCGTTCCAGACGATTTTCCAGCTCCCGCACATTGCCGGGCCAGTGATGTTTCATCAAAATCCGAATGGCGCTATCTTTGATTTCCAAAGGCCGGCCACCCTGTTGTCTGGAAATTCTATCCAGTAAAAACTCTGCCAGCTCAGGAATATCCTCAGTGCGCTCCCGTAACGGAGGCATATAAATCGGCATCACGTTTAACCGATAATATAAATCCTCGCGAAAATCGCCATTCGTGACTTCTTTTTCCAGATTGCGATTGGTGGCGGCAATAATGCGGACATTGACCTTGATGGTTTTGCTGCCGCCAACCCTTTCAAACTCACCTTCCTGCAACACCCGCAGTAATTTGGCCTGAAATGAGGCGGAAATTTCGCCGATTTCATCCAAAAACAAAGTGCCGTTATCGGCTAATTCAAACCGGCCTTTGCGCTGATTTAATGCGCCGCTAAACGCACCTTTTTCATGCCCAAATAGTTCTGACTCCAGCAAACTATCGGGTAAGGCTGCGCAGTTGAGTTTTAAAAACGTGCCGCTGGCGCAGGCAGAATTAAAATGAATCGCGTTGGCAACCACTTCTTTACCGGTACCGGATTCTCCCCGGATTAATACCGTCGTATTCCACTTTGCCACTTGCCGGATTAATTCAAAAATTTTCAGCATCGGCGGGGAATGGCCGATGATATTTTCAAAACGGTAGTTTTTAATTAACGCCTGTTTCAGTTGATCGCGTTCACTAAGCAAATCCTGCTGTTTACGCTCCAGACTGCGCAGCATGTTGACGCTTTGCGCAATCAGGTTGGCAATCATTTCCATAAACCGGCTACGTTCACCCAAAAATAAGGCACTATCCGGTTGCGCCGCTAAAATGCCAACTACCTCGCCTTTTTCCATATAAATTGGCGAGCCGATAAACGGCAGTTCAGGATCGTAAAGTCCTAACCGGCCTAAAAATCGCGGTTCAGCAGCGACTTTTTCAACAATAATGGTGCTGCCTTCAGTCAAAATTGCCCCGATCAACCCTTCTCCGGCTTGGTAGCGCACCGGTTGCGAAGGGGTACTTGCACCATTGGTATGAACTACACTGACAATCATCCCGTCATTTTCACTATCTCGCAGAGTAATCATTCCGGATCGCATTCCAGAGCGTTTATGCAAAATCTCCAACACGCCCTGCAATTTCTCATGCAGTTCATGATTACTGTTTAAAATCTGGCTGATTAAATACAGCGTGTCTAATTCAGCTTCAATCAGTTGGGTTCTGTCCATTATTTGCCGGCCTCTAACCTGTTTTTATAGCGCGGAAAGCTGAGTTTAAAACGGCAGCCCGCTTTGTAATCGACATCTATTTCGATTAAACCCTGATGCTGGTCAATAATTTCTTTTGCCATCACCAAGCCCATCCCGGCCTGATGTGTGTCTAAGCGTGTGGTATAAAAAGGTTCAAACACTTTAGCGCGTTTGTCTGCCGGAATCCCCGGCCCGTTGTCGCTGATGCAGGCATAAATCCAGTCGTTGTCGCTGGCAGTGACAATTTTCAAGCGCATGTCATCACCGCCTTGCTGAGCCATCGCTTCAATCGCGTTATCAATCAGTTGTTTAAATAAAATCCGCAATTTGTTTTCTGATCCCAGAATCGACGGCAACTGATGCGCCGGTTGCCAATCCAGGGCAATGCCGTGATTTTGCAGGCGCGGCTCACTCAACAACAAGACTTCGTGCAAAATCGCGTTTAAATTCAATGACATTAAAGCGGCAGGTGCCAAAGTCGGAATGCAGTTTTCCATGGTTGCCAAGGCTTTTTGCCCGGATTGCTGAATCTCTTGCAGGATCAGCAATAAATGCTGCTGTTGTGCATCTTGTTTTAATTGCAAAATCTGTTCGGCCGCCCTGATTTGGTTCATCGGCTGTTGCAGCTGATGTATCGCTCCCAGCAAGGTTTCACGCAGACTGCGCACCTGTGCATCTTCCGCCATCATCAGTTTTAAACTTTGTAAGTGAATTTCTTCCAGTTGGTTACGCTGTTTGGTGATGTCGGTCAGGGTCAAAATCAGGTAGCGTTTGCTTTCCTGACTAAAAAAAGCATCGGCCAGACTGACTGTTTCGCTAAACCAGCTGCCAGAACAGGAAAACCAGCGGGCCGATTTGTTTTTGCGTTCTATTCTAAATTCGCGTTGACTGAAACCTTGTTGTTTATCCTGATATTGTTGCCATAACTCGCCCAGTTCTTCGCGCAGCAATTGCAAAAAGTACAAGGCCGGTTCTTTGATGTCCAGATCGCTGACCAAGGCTTTATAGCGATGGTTATCCAACAACACCTGATCTTTTTCATCCAGCACCACCATTGCAATCGGCAATAAATTTGTCACCGATTCAATCAGTTTTTTTTGATTTTTGACCTGTTGCTCGGCCTGATAAGTTTCAGTTAAATCACGGTGCATCCCAATGTAATGGCTGATCTGGCCGTCCGCATCCAGCATCGGTGAAATGGTCAAATCGGCCAGATAACGCTTGCCCAGTTTATGCCGGTTAATCAGCTGCCCTTGCCAGGTTTTTTTGTGGCTGATGGTGCGCCACAAATCATAATAAACCTGTCTGGGCGTGGATTTATCCGACAGGATGGATTCGTTTTCAGCCAGAACGTCTTTAGGTTCATAGCCGGTAATTCTGGAAAATTCGGCATTGACATACAGAATATTGGCTTTTTTGTCGGTAATGGAAATCGCTATCGGAGCCTGCGCCACAGCTTCGATAAAAAGCTGGTAAGGCAGCTGTAATTCGCTATTGCTGGCTCGTACCGTTTTTGACGGAAAATCCTGTAGCGTTGACTCTTTGCCAAGATAGTTTTCTAAAGTAGGGAATCTATTTTTATCCATGATATTTAGTCAAGCCAAAAGTTTTTTAAAATAAAAATGCAATATTAATGCCAGAGATTTAGGCAGCGTAGCTGTAGCTTGAGATTGTTAACCCGAAAATGTGCGTGGTTATGTCGGGTTTGCGACAAAATTATGATTATGGTTCAGGACGGTTGGCAGGTTTATTACAAATTGATTCTGATGGAGCGAGTTACATTTCTCGTCATGCCCAACAGGCTAAGCCGACTTACTACAGTTGGACATCACCCTGCCAGCGGGAGCGTGAAAAATGGCATAAATCCTGCTTTCTTGTTAGAAAAAACAGTGAGAGCAGCAATGAGCGACTATTTATTACTACTGTTAGGCACGGCTTTAGTCAATAACGTGGTGTTAGTTAAATTTCTGGGGCTGTGCCCTTTTATGGGCGTTTCCAACAAACTGGACAGTGCGTTAGGGATGGGCTTGGCAACCACCTTTGTATTGACTTTGGCCGCTGTCGCCAGTTGGTTGTTGGAACATTTATTGTTGGCACCGCTGCATATCGAATTTTTGCGGATTCTGGCTTTTATTCTGGTGATTGCGGCAGTGGTGCAATTTACTGAATTGGTGATGCGCAAAACCAGCCCGGTGCTGTATCAGATTTTGGGGGTGTTTTTGCCGTTGATTACTACAAACTGTGCGGTGTTGGGCGTGGCTTTGTTAAACGTGCAACAACAGCATAGCTTTATCCAAAGCATGTTGTTTGGGTTTGGTTCAGCAGCAGGTTTTACTTTGGTGATGGTGATTTTTGCCGGATTGCGGGAAAGACTGACGCTGATGGCAGTGCCGCGCTTGTTTGCCGGTTCGCCGATTGCGTTTATCACCGCCGGCATTTTATCACTGGCGTTTATGGGATTTGCAGGGCTTTATAAATAAGCCGCCTAGACCTGCCAGTTTTTTGAAACCGGTCAGGTCTGTGAAGAGGAACAAAACATGATTGTGTTATCTGCTATCGTTAGCTTGACCCTGTTAGGGCTGGTTTTAGGCTTGCTATTAGGGATTGCCGCAAAATATTTAAAAGTCGAATCCAGTCCTGTTATTGATGAACTGGAAGCCTTATTGCCGGGTTCACAATGTGGGCAATGCGGTTTCCCGGGTTGTCGTCCTGCTGCGGAAGCCTTGGCCGCTGGTGAAGCTCCCGCAACTTTATGTCCACCGGGCGGCAGTGCGTTGGCGGAACAAATCGCGACCTTACTGGGAATCAGTCTGGATTTAAGCGACATGGCTGAGCCTGAAGCGTTGGTCGCCAGAGTGGATGAAGATAACTGCACTGGCTGCACCCGCTGTTTTAAAGTCTGTCCGACTGATGCGATTGTTGGTGCGCCAAAACAAATTCACGCAGTGGTCGCGGATGCCTGCATTGCCTGTCAAAAATGTATCGCCGTGTGTCCGACTGAATGTTTACAAATGCACCCTGTCGAAGTGACGTTGCGGAATTGGCGTTGGACCAAACCGCCCAGAATGCGCTCAAGTGAGGCCGTATGTTAAGTTTTTTCAAGAAAGCAAAACCCACGATTCGCGGCGGCGTTCATGCCACTGAACATAAATCAGAAACCTCCGGCAAGCCAATTGTTTATAGCTTTCCGCTGCCAGCGAAATTGTATATTCCATTACAGCAACATGTCGGTAAACCGGCAGAACCGCTGATTAAAGTCGGCGACCACGTTTTAAAAGGACAGTTGCTGGCTTACAGTCAAGGGGCGATTTCCGCGCCGGTTCATGCCCCCACTTCTGGAATTATTGTCGATGTCAGCGAATATCCTGCCCCACATCCTTCCGCCTTGCCAATTCGCACCGTTGTTTTAGCTTCGGACGGACAGGAAAAATGGCAAAAATTTTCGCCGGTCAATGACCCGTTGACCATAGACCCGGAAGAAATCAGCTTGCGGGTTGGCGCGGCGGGAATTGTCGGTTTAGGCGGCGCGACTTTTCCATCCGCCGTGAAACTCAGTCAAGGACGTAAAAACAAGGTTCACACTTTATTGATTAATGCCGGTGAATGCGAACCGTATTTAACCTGTGATGATAGATTAATGCAGGAACGCCCGGAGAAAATCATCGACGGGGTCAGAATCATGTTGCACGGTTTAGGGGCAACCCAGGCGATTATCGCGCTTGAAGATAATAAAGAGCAGGCGTTTCTGGCCATGCAAACCGCCGCGCAACCTTATCCAAATGTCACGGTAATGCAAGTGCCAACCCGTTATCCGATGGGCTGGGACCGACAAATGATTCGCTATATTACCGGCAAGGAAGTTCCGGCCGGCAGTCGCTCTACCGATATGGGGATTCTGTTGCACAACGTCGGCACGGCTTACGCGGTACATAAAGCCTTGCGCACCGGCCAGCCGCTGATTTCCAGAGTGGTGACAATTTCCGGTTCGGCGGTAAAAAATCCGATGAATGTGGAAGTGCCGATTGGTACCTTGATTTCAGAAGTGCTGGATTTTTGCGGCGTGGATCTGGAAAAAACCCAACGGTTGGTGATGGGCGGTCCCATGATGGGCGAAGCGTTGCCGCATCCGGCTGTGCCGATTGTCAAAGGCACTAGCGGTATTCTGGCATTGGCGGAAAACGAAATTAAAACCGGCACTGAACAAGCCTGCATACGCTGCGGCAGTTGTGTCAGTGCCTGCCCAGCCGGTTTGTTGCCGCTGGAAATGATGAGCCGAATTAAAAATAATCAACTGGACGCAGCGGTCGGTTTTGGCCTGAAAGACTGTATCAGTTGTGGCTCCTGCTCTTATGTCTGTCCGTCCAACATTCCGCTGGTGCATTATTTCAAATACGCTTCCGGTGAATTGATAGCGCGACAACAGGCTCAGCACAAAACCGAACAAACCAAACGCCTGATGCACGATAAACAGGCGCGGCTGGAACGCATCAGACTCCAGCAGGAAGAAGAAATGCGGCAGATGCAGATGGAAAAGCAGCAGCGTGAACTGGCAAAAGCTCAGGCGGCTGAAGCGGAGATAACATCATGATGAACCGTGCAAAACTCAATTCCAGTCCCCATGCGAAAGCCGATTCTGCCGTCAGTGTGATTATGCGGCAAGTGTTGATGGCGTTGGGTCCGGCAACTTTATTTGGAATTTGTATTTATGGGTGGCCGGCTCTGTTTTTGTTTATCATCACGGTGACAGCAGCAGTGATGTTTGAAGCCTGGTGTTTGCGCTTGGCAGGTAAACCGGTAAAAGCCACATTGCAAGATTATTCGGCGGTATTAACAGGCTGGTTAATCGCGATGACTTTACCGCCGTATGCGCCCTGGTGGATAGGGGTAGTTGGGGCGGGATTGGCGATTGTGGTCGGCAAGCATGTTTATGGTGGCTTGGGACAGAATTTATTTAATCCGGCGATGCTGGCGCGGGTGGGATTATTGATTGCCTTTCCGGTAGAAATGACCACCTGGGTACAGCCGCATCCGTGGTTTTCCAGTGCTTTGCCCGGTTTTGTGGAAAGTCTGCGCATTACTTTTATCGGCATGGACAATATTGATGCGGTCAGTGGTGCAACTTTATTGGGTCACGTCAAAACCGAACTTTCACAAAATCATTTGTTGCCGCACAGTTTGGATGGGCTTTTCGACATGGCTAATGTCTGGCTGGGCTTGATGCGTGGCAGTCTGGGCGAAGGCTGTTTACCTTTATTGCTAGTTAGCGGGTTTTGGTTACTGAATAAAGGCGTGATTCGCTGGTACACTCCAATATCGCTGCTTGGTACGGTGTTTATGCTGGCGACAATGTTTAATATCTATGATCCAGAACATTATTTAAGCCCGCTGCTGCATTTAGGTTCGGGGGCGTTGATTTTAACCTCTTTTTTCATTGCTACCGATTATGTGACTTCTCCGCAGACTCCGTTTGGACAAATTATTTTTGGCTGTGGCTGCGGGGTGCTGATTTTTGTAATCCGCACTTGGGGATCTTATCCAGAAGGCGCGGGGTTTGCCGTGTTATTGATGAACTCGGTCACGCCGTTGATAGATCATTACATCAGACCGCGCATTTATGGTCGCGATCATAAAGGTAAACCGTTGGAAGTGGTGGATTAAGATGAAATTTGATCTGGGAAAATTACGCGGCAACCTGACTTATCAAGCCCTGCTATTGGGCGGATTTTGCTTAATCGGCAGCGCGTTGTTAAGTTTTGGCGATGTCAAAACCAAAGATGCGATTGAGCTTCGATTAGCCGAAGATTTGAAAGCTTCATTACAGCAAGTGATTCCGCAGCAATATTATGATAACGATTTGTTGGAAGATACGCGGCTGATTGATTCTGAAACCCTGGTTTATCTGGCGAAAAAAGACGGAAAAGTCAGTGCGGTGGCCTTTATGCTCACAACTAACAGTGGATATTCCGGTGCGATTAAATCCATTATCGGCATTGATAAAGATGGACAAGTGTTGGGTACACG
>CAIQWF010000076.1 GCA_903875455.1 uncultured Pseudomonadota bacterium | reverse complement strand
GTCACCGTTTTAATGACTTCATCAGGCGGAATTTGGCTGAGTAACTCCGGTAACATAGGCGCATCACCCACTTCATTTGTTGTTACTTCAATTGCGCGTACTTCGGGGCTTTCAGCAGATTGCCCATTCTGACGATAAAGAATTTATTAATCAGAAATATAGCCGAGCCAGAGTCGGTCTTTGAGCGACCGCGCTTACCAATCGGAGTGGCATTCCAGGCCATGTCTTTGTCAATCCCGATGAATGAGCATAGAGCCTCGTTTTTTGAGGGCTTCGTTGTATTCTTTCCAGTTCTTGGTTTGATATTTTTGCACAGAAGGTTGGGTCATAATGCTATTTTAGGCTCTGTTTGTTGTTCCAGAAAGTTTGCTTTATTTGGTCGATTTGTGCAACAAAGCCACCTATCCTTAATGAATCCCCAACGAAAAGACAACCTGATAATCCGGGGATATTACCGACCAACACGCAACACCTGAAAAATCCCAGCCTACTGTCCGCGCGTTTTTACGCTATAATTGCCGCTTTTATCGGCAACTAAAATAAACATTGTGTCACATTCAAACCACGATTTAACTACCTTTCAAGGATTGATTCTCGCCCTGCAAGAATATTGGTCACAACAAGGTTGTGTGTTATTGCAACCGCTGGATTTGGAAGTCGGTGCGGGGACATTTCATCCTGCCACTTTTTTACGCGCTATCGGTCCTGAGCCTTGGAGTGCCGCCTATGTTCAGCCTTCGCGCCGCCCTACCGATGGCCGCTTTGGTGAAAATCCAATGCGCTTGCAGCATTACTACCAATATCAGGTGGTGTTAAAACCTTCGCCTGACAATATTCAGGATTTGTATTTAGGTTCGTTACGCTATTTAGGTCTGGATTTGCTGGAACATGACGTGCGTTTTGTCGAAGACAACTGGGAATCTCCAACTTTAGGCGCATGGGGTTTGGGCTGGGAAGTCTGGTTAAACGGCATGGAAGTGACCCAGTTTACTTATTTCCAGCAAGTCGGCGGCTTGGAATGTCGTCCTGTGACCGGTGAAATTACTTACGGTCTGGAACGGATTGCCATGTACATTCAAGGCGTGGAAAGCGTGTTTGATTTAACCTGGGCACACAGTCCACAAGGTAAAGTCACTTACGGCGATGTCTATCATCAAAACGAAGTGGAAATGTCCTCTTTCAATTTTGACCATGCCAATGTCGAGTTTTTATTTCAATGCTTTGACACCTACGAACAGGAAAGCCAAAAGCTGATTACCGCCGGTTTGCCGTTGCCTGCCTATGAAATGGTATTAAAAGCTTCGCATACCTTTAACTTGCTGGATGCCCGTCATGCCATTTCTGTGACCGAGCGGCAGCGCTATATTCTGCGGGTGCGTAACTTAGCCAAAGCGGTGGCGGAAGCCTATTACGAGCGGCGCGAGTCGTTAGGCTTTCCAATGTGTAAAGCAGAATAAAATACAGCGGGTCATTGAATGAAAAAAAATAAAACGCCACTCACACAACCCCTTTCTGAACGCGAACTCGCCTGGTTGCAAAACTATTTAGACAATCTTTCTCAAACTTATCCAGATTGCATGACACTGGAAGCGGTTGACGGGCTTTTTTGTGCATTAATTATTAATCCGGTGATGGCAAAACCGTCTGAATGGATGAATATCATTTTCGTAAAAGAACATGTTTTTTCCTCTGAAGAAGAGCTTGAAAAAGTCATGTCTCTGTTAATTCGCTATTGGAATCATTTAAGCCAGTTAATTGAAAAAAATGAACTGCCTTTTCCTCGCGTAATAAAGCGCGAAGCTGAGTCTTCTTTCAAATTAGCAGAAAAATGGGCAAAGGCTTTTTATATTGGCACGGGTTATTGTCGTAATGAATGGAGTGAATTTGTTAAAGATAAAGAAAATGCGGCATTGATGACTCCTTTCTTTTTATTAGATCAAGAAAATGACCTTGATAATGAAAATCGTGAGACTTTGTTAGGATTAATTCCTGCTGCTGCTCATAAACTGTTTCATTATTGGATTGAAAAAAACACCGCCGAGAAACAGGCAGCCAAAACTAAAGTCGGCAGAAACGATCCCTGCCCATGCGGCAGCGGCAAAAAATATAAAAAATGTTGTGAAGGTCAAGTATCTCCAACAATTCATTAAATGAAACTGTAACGCCAAGAGAAATTATTGTGACAGAACAACACGATTTATTATTTGAACTAGGCTCAGAAGAATTACCGCCTAAAACCTTGCTCACTTTAAGCCGCGCGTTAACTGACGGGATTGTCAATGGCTTAAAAGAGGCTGATTTAAGTTACGGCGAAGTTAGCGCTTATGCCACCCCGCGCCGGTTAGCGGTTTTAATTCACAATTTAGGCGCAACCCAACCTGATAAAGTGGTGGAAAAACGCGGCCCGGCCTTAAAAGCGGCTTATGACCATGAAGGCAATCCTAGCAAAGCCGCAGTCGGTTTTGCGCAAAGTTGCGGCACGACATTTGACCAGTTAGAGCAATTAAAAACCGACAAAGGTGAATGGCTGATTTTCAAACAGGCGGTAAAAGGTCAAACTGCCGTTGAATTAATCCCGGAAATTATCCGCAAGAGCATTGCCGCGTTGCCGATTGCGAAACGGATGCGCTGGGGCAGCAACACGGCGGAATTCGTGCGTCCCGTGCATTGGGCGGTGTTGCTGTATGGCGAAAACGTGATTGATACAGAAATTTTAGGTTTGAAGACCGGCAACCAAACGCGCGGTCATCGTTTTCATGCACCGGAGGCGATTACTATTTCCAAGCCACAAAGTTACGCACAGCTTTTATTAGAACAAGGCAAAGTCTTTGCTGATTTTAACCAACGCCGGGAAATTATCCGCGCCCGTGCCAATGAAGCGGCAGCTAAGGTCGGCGGGGTTGCGCATATTGAAAACGATTTGCTAGATGAAATCACTGCGCTAAATGAAGCGCCCGTGCCGGTAGTCGGCAATTTTGACACACGCTTTTTGGCCCTGCCGAAAGAAGTGCTGATTACCACCATGCAAAGCAATCAAAAATATTTCCCGGTGGTGAATACCGAAGGTGGCTTGCTGGCGCATTTCATTACTTTCAGCAATCTGGAAAGCACCAATCCTGCTTCTATTCAGCGCGGTAACGAGCGGGTCATTTTGCCGCGTTTTGCCGATGCGGAATTTTTCTGGAATCAGGATAGAAAACATCCCTTGGCAGAACGGACTTTGGCATTAGCTGATGTGGTGTTCCAAAAAGAGCTAGGCACTTTGGCTGACAAAACCCAGCGCGTGATTAAACTGGCGGAAACCATTGCGGTGAGTCTCAATGCAGACCCGAAACTGGCAGAACGAGCCGCCCTACTCGCTAAAGCGGATTTATTGACCAATATGGTCAGTGAGTTCCCCAACGTGCAAGGTACAATGGGGCGTTATTATGCGCTGGCGGACGGTGAAAATTCAGAAGTCGCTCAGGCCATCGAAGAGCAATATTTCCCGAAACAATCCGGTTCAGCGACAGCCAGCAGCACTATCGGACAGATTTTATCCATCGCCGACAAACTGGATACATTGACCGGTATTTTCAGCGTTGGCTTATTACCGACCGGAGATAAAGACCCGTATGCGTTGCGTCGTGCGACCTTGGGCATTTTACGCACCCTCATTGAAAACAAACTCAATCTTAATATTGTCGAGTTGTTATCTGTAGCCCTCCATCAATTCACGCACCAGTTTGATAAAGCGGCCACTGAAGTGTTAGTGACAGATTTTGTGTTTGAGCGTCTGCGTGGTTATTGTTTGGAGCAGGGTTTTAATCACGGCGAATTTGAAGCAGTCATGGCAATAAAACCAGTGCAACCAATCGATTTTATTGCGCGGTTGCAAGCTGTGAAAGCCTTTAGTGCGCTGCCTGAAGCGGAAAGTTTAGCTGCTGCCAATAAACGGATTAGCAATATTCTGAAAAAATCTGACACTGCCCCGGCAGCAGCAGTTGGAAAACTGATTGAAGCGGAAGAACTGCATTTATTGGAAGTGGCGAATCAATCGTCAGCTGATATTGCGCCATTGCTGGCAAACGGCGATTATCAAGGTGCGTTATATCGGTTAGCGCACACAAAGCAACCGGTGGATAATTTCTTTGATAATGTAATGGTCAACTGCGAAGATTTAGTGTTACGCGCCAGCCGCCTGGCATTGTTAGATTTATTGGCGCAACAGTTTTTGCAAATCGCGGATATTTCCAAACTGCAATCTTAGATTGTATTTCCCGTGAATCCAGAAAAATATGTTTTCCTCGATCGCGATGGCGTGATTAATCACGACTCCGACGATTACATCAAATCGCCTGACGAGTGGCTGCCGATAAATGGCAGCCTTGAAGCCATTGCGTTATTAAATCAACACGGCTTTAAGGTGGTGGTGATTTCCAATCAATCCGGCATCGGTCGCGGTTATTACTCACTAGAAACATTGTCAGAAATTCACCAGAAAATGCACAAGTTGCTGGCTGAAAAAGGTGGCAAAATTGAAGCAGTCTATTTTTGTCCACACGCTCCAACTGATAACTGCAATTGTAGAAAACCAAAAACTGGTTTACTGGAATTATTCAGCTTGCAACATAAGAGTTCTGTGGCAAATCTTTTTTTTGTCGGCGATAGCTTAAGTGATATACAAACTGCTCAGGCCGTCGCCGCTTTACCTCTGTTAGTCAAAACAGGCAAAGGTTTAAAAACCTTCGCCGACAACCCTGATCTTGATATTCCTGTGTTTGAGAATCTTTATGACGCAACAAAATTCATCCTCCAGGCAACCTAATTTTAGAATTTATTTAGGCTCTACATTATTTTTTATTTATATCATTGTTTCTTTTACGATTATTGGCACACTGATTTTACTGGCAACCCCGTTTTTCAGTTTTGAAATCCGCTATAAAATGTCACAGGCGTGGGTTGCCTGTTTATTGTGGGGGGTAAAAGTATTGTGCGGCATTAGTCATGAAATTGAAGGATTGGAAAATCTGCCAAAAGACCGTCCTGCCATTGTCTTGAGTAAACATCAATCCGCATGGGAAACAGTAGCGCTACGTTTGATTCTGCCGATGCACTTAACGCTGTTAAAACGCTCTTTGCTGTGGATTCCGATTGGCGGTTGGGCCTTGGCAACTTTAAGACCGATTGCAATTGACCGCAAAAATCAGAGCGAAGCGTTAAAACAGTTGATTAAAGAAGGCAGTGCCGGACTACAGGAAGGCTTGTGGGTATTAATTTTTCCAGAAGGAACGCGCACTGCACCCGGCGAAAATATCAAGTTTAACGCTGGCGGGGCAATGTTAGCCCACAAAACCGGTGCACCTGTCGTACCTTTAGCGCTAAATGCCGGCGAAGTCTGGCCGCGTTACAGCTTTTTAAAATATCCCGGCGTGATTAAAGTGAAAATAGGTCCGGTGATTGAAACTGAAGGCAAAAAAGCCAAAGAAATAAATGAGTTGGCAGAGCAGTGGATTGCACAGGCAATGACAGAAATATCTTCCTGAGCCGAATAATGAGATATTCCTGCGTAAATTAGGTTTTTAATCTTTTTGGAGATTTTCCTTTTTTGTTTCTTTGCTAAAAACAACTCCGAGGCAACACTTCAAAGGCCGCGCCCGCCAAACTTTAAAGCACCATAACCTTCTGTTATTGTTATAATCCTGCAATAAAATAGAAACCGCTAAAAAATTAACAGGTATATTTATTATGACAACTCCATTAGAACAACAAGAAAATACTGCGCCAGAATCCGTCCAAGATCACCGCTCAACGGTTGCCCGTTTAAAAAGCGAACATCCGACAGCCAACGCTATTGTGGTGATTTTTGCCATTATTATGATATGGCGGGGGGTATGGGAATTATTAAATCTGTATCTATTTCCTGGCTCTCCCACATTCAGCAATTTACTCAGTCTGGCATTGGGCGCATTAATCCTTCATTTTGATGATTTCAGCCTGAAAGATTTAAAACGCTAATAACGCCTTGTTTACTGTATTCGGATGCAGTTAAAAAATACACCAGCCCCTTGATAACCGCCAAAATGGAACTATTTTCGGCTTGTGTTTTGACTCTTTTATTAAAATTTAAATGAAAACAAAAAATATTGGTTTTATCGGTGGAGGCAATATGGCTTCCAGTCTGATTAGCGGATTGATTGCCAGTGGTCATTCGCCATCGCAAATCTGGGTTTCAGACGTTAATCAGGATACTTTGCAGAACCTTGCAGCAACGCTTAACGTTAATGTTTCTGTCAACAATGATGCGGTGATTAATGAAGTTGATGTGGTGGTGCTGGCGGTGAAACCGCAAATTTTAAGGGCTGTTGCCGAAACTTCGGCTGCTTTACTGCAAGCCAAACAAGCTCTGGTAGTGTCGATTGCTGCCGGAATTTCCCAGGCCAGTTTAAGTCGCTGGATTGGAGAAAAAGTCGCCATTGTGCGCTGTATGCCAAACACACCGGCGTTAGTTTTAACCGGTGCCACTGCATTACATGCCAATTCCAATGTGAGTGATGAACAGCGCGACCTGGCGGAAAATATTTTACGGGCGGTCGGAATTTCGTTATGGGTCGCTGATGAAAGTGAGCTGGACATCGTTACCGCTGTTTCAGGCAGCGGCCCGGCCTATTATTTTCTGTTAATGGAATCTATGGAAAAAGCGGCGGTAGAGATGGGCTTATCTAAAGAAACTGCCCGCCTGTTAATTCAACAAACTGCTTTGGGCGCTGCCAAGATTGCGTTGGAGTCCAACGAATCCCCGGAGCAACTGCGTAACCGCGTCACATCACCTGGCGGCACAACCCAGCGGGCGATTGAGACTTTTGAACGAGGTGACTTCTCTCTGCTGGTATCCAAAGCCTTAAATGCCGCAAAAGAACGCTCTATCGAAATGTCCAAACAATTGGGAGAAGACTGATGAATGCCTCTTATATAACTGTCCCGCTGATTTTTTTAATCGACAGTTTGATTTCCTTATATATTTTGGCAGTGGTACTGAGGTTTTTATTGCAATGGGTTAAAGCAGATTTTCGCAATCCGATTTGTCAGGCTTTGGTCACGGTTACTCATCCGCCGTTAAAACTATTGCGTCGTTTTATACCGCCGATGGGAAAAATTGATAGTTCTTCCATTGTGTTGGCTCTGCTTTTGCAAATGACCATTAACATATCAATCTGGCTGATTCTGCAAAAAGTTAGTCCCAACTTTTTCACCCTGTTCGTTCTGTCTTGTGCGCATTTAATTGGATTAACCCTGAATATTTTTATTTTCGCTATTTTTGCCCAAGCTTTATTAAGCTGGTTTAATCCCAACATCTATAATCCTAACTATATTTTGTTAGCAAATTTGACCGAACCGGTTCTTAATCTCTGTCGAAAAGTTATACCCGATTTAAACGGTCTTGATTTCTCACCGCTGGCCGCGATAATCTTGCTGCAACTTACAAAAATGCTGTTATTGCCGCCTTTGGAAGAACACTTGGCTTATTTATTCTGAGTTTTTAGTCTATTGCATTTATAATCTAAATGCGTATACGGAAAGCAGTTTTCCAACGCTTTTCATGATAGGAAGTTAAAGCTCTTATCGTCAGTTCGTTTGGCGCTTTCAGGCATACTTCCTTGACGCTCTTAAGTTCAGAGGCGAATAATCCATCTCCAACACTGCCTTTGCGGCTTTATTTTAATAGGATAATCACGATGAAACTCTTACTCTCTGCTAAAACTGCTCTGTTTGCCGCCATGTGTTTTGCTGTTATTAATTCGTCAGCTTATGCTAAAACCATGTATAAATGGGTGGATGACAAAGGCAAAGTGAGTTTCTCCGATCAGGTTCCGCCAGACAAAGCGAGTCTTGGGCATAAGGAGCTAAATAAAAATGCTCAGGTAATTAACGAATCTAAAAAAGCCAAAACTGGCGCTGAGCTTGAAATTGAAAAGCGCTTAATCCTGTTAAGAAAAAAACAGGAAGAAATTATTATTAAACAAAAAGCCCACGATAAAAAATTACTCAGCAACTTTCTTAATGTAGAAGCTTTGGATGCAACCAAACAATCAAAAATGCAGGCTTTGGGCGGGCAAGAGCTGGAAATCCAGGGAACTATTAAAAAACTGGAAGAGGAATTAGCTGCAAAACAAAAGGAAGCGGCCAGCTTTGAAATCAAAAATGCTAAAGTTCCAAAAGATGTTTTAGATCAGATTGCAGATAATCAGAAAAAAACCGTTAAAAGCAAACAGGACCTCAAGGATTTGCAATTAAAAAAAGCAGCAACAGAAAAAGAGTTTACCGTTGACAGGGCGCGTTACGTGTTTTTAACCCAGTCTAAAGCCAGCCCTGCAAGCAATAATGGCGCAGATAAAGCGGCAAAGACCCCGGTTAGTCAGCCCGGGCTTTTTAGCTGCGATGATGCCGTGCAGTGTGAAAAAGCCTGGAATATTGCCAAAGAGTTTGTAAAAAGCAATTCAGTGGCGAAAATTGCCGTGGATTCAGAGTCTTTGTTCATGAGTGAAGACCCAATTTCTGATACGGATTTGAACTTGTCCATTTCTAAAATGGCAGGAGAGGGAAATAAAACAGAAATATTTTTGGATATTCGCTGTGCAAATACTGTGGCCGCTAATGCGTTATGCACAGGTTCTAAAGCCGAAGATATCAGGCTGCGTTTTAATGATTACATCAAAGCAAAGTTAAATGCTCCGGCAGCACCGACTCCTGTAGCTGCACCAGCAGCTGTGCCTAAAGCAGCGCCAGCGGTTGCTCCAGTACCTGCTGCACCTAAAGCAGCGGCTGCTGCACCGGTCAAAAAATAACCAGAACCCTTTGGAAAAAAGATGTCAGGCCCGCATCTGGCCTGACATCTTGGCTACTGTGTTTTCTGTCTGCTTAATGCAGCAAAGTTCCTACGCCCTGATCGGTAAATAACTCCAGCAACACCGCATTTTCTACCCGACCGTCAATAATATGCACAGCAGAGACTCCGCCTTTTAACGCATCTGTGGCGCAACGGGTTTTTGGAATCATGCCACCGGAAATGGTGCCATCAGCGACTAAAGTATCTACATCTTTTATAGTCAGACCGGTTAATAAATTTCCCTGCTTGTCCATTACCCCGGTAATGTCGGTCAACAGCAACAGTTTTTCTGCTTTCAACACTTCTGCAACTTTACCAGCTACCAAATCGGCATTGATATTATATGAATGACCATCTTTGCCAACCCCAATCGGCGCAATCACCGGAATAAAATCGCTATGCCCTAACATATCAACAACTGACGGGTCTATACTTTCCACTTCTCCAACATGGCCTAAATCTATAATTTCCGGGGCTAATTTTTCTGAATCAGTTTTTTGTAAGGTAATTTTTCGGGCATGAATAAAATCACCGTCTTTACCTGTTAAACCAACAGCTTTACCGCCGGCCCGGTTAATCAAATTCACAATTTCTTTATTGACCAAACCGCCTAATACCATTTCCACCACATCCATAGTTTCGCTGTCAGTAACGCGCATTCCATCAACAAATTCAGACACTTTTCCCAAACGTTTTAACAAATTGCCAATTTGCGGGCCGCCGCCGTGCACAATAATCGGATTAATTCCAACTAGTTTCATCAATACCACATCATGGGCAAAGCTGCGTTTCAAATCCTCATTTACCATGGCATTACCACCGAATTTAATCACAATGGTTTTGCCTTTAAAACGTTGAATGTAAGGCAATGCTTCAGTCAGGACTTTGGCAATTTGTTGGGCGTTTTGTTTTTCTAACAAGCGGTTGGTATTCATAACTAAATCCTGTAATTGAAAAAATTAAAAAAGAGGTTTTAAAAAGCCTTAATGAAATAACAATTGCTCTGCCAAATTCACTATTTGAAGAGCTTCAATTTCAGCAATTGAATAATCATTTTTATTTAACTGATAGGGATTAACAATAGAGGATGATTTTAACGCCTTATTGATTGAGGTTTGATAAATCCGACTGATTGGCGTACAGCCAAATAAAACAATAGCAGGAATATTTAACCCCCAGGCAATATGGGTAGGGCCTGTGTCATTGCCAATCAGCAAATCAGCCTTGGAAATTGCAGCTTTCAAATCGTTTAAATCCAGTTTCGGCAGAATTTGAATAAATTTTGAATTATCAGCTAGCCACTGCGCCTTTTCCTGTTCCGCTGCATTTCCCCACAGCACCAAACAATTCTGCTGCAATTGATTGGCCACTTCCAAAAACTTTTCTTTCGGATAATTGCGGCTTTCCCAAGTCGAGCCTATTACAAAAATAATATTGTTTTTGTGTTTGGAAAAATAGCTGTCTAAATCTGGATTTTTATGCTGAAAAAATAAAAAGGCTTTTTTATCATGAATCTGTTCTGGACTGATTGAAAATCCTAACGGCGCCGATAAAACTTTGGCATTTCTGTCAATAGTATTTTCATGATAAGGGCAATCTATTGTTATATGATAAAAATAAGCCGCCAGTTTTTCCCGAATCGAGTTTTTATTAAAGCCGGCAACTTTTTTGCCGATTAATCTGGAAACAATCGCTGATTTAATTAACCCTTGCGCATCAATAACCAAATCATAATTATTGACGAAAATTTGACGGATGTTTTTTAATTCAGAAAATCCGCGCCATTTATTATTTTTTAGCGCTTTTAAATTAACCGGATAAATTGCGTTTATATCTGGATTGTTTTCCAGAATCGGCAGAAAACCTTGCTCAACTATCCAGTCAATTTGAATTTCAGAGTCATAAGCTTTGATAAATTGCAGCGCAACCATGGCGTGGACAATATCGCCTAAGGCCGATAATTTAACGATGGCGATTTTCATAAACTATCTAATTCGGCAATGACTTGTTGCGGGGTAATTTCGGTTAGACAGCGGGTATGTCCGAGCGGGCATTCCCGTTTAAAACACGGTGAGCATTCCAAATTCAAACTGATAATTTTCGCTTTTTGACTCAGAGGCGGAGTAAAGTTGGGATCAGAAGAGCCGTAAATTGCAATCAGTTTTTTATCCAACGCGGCGGCAACGTGCATTAACCCGGAATCGTTGCTAATTACCGCATCAGCCAATGACAGCAAATCCACTGCTTCAACAAGATTGGTTTTTCCTGCCAAATCAATACAGTTGCCACCTGATAACTCATTAATCTGCGCCGTAACAGGCGCATCTTTAGGTGAGCCGAATAACCAAACTTGCCAATTTGCGGCTAATTTTTCTTTTGCAACTTCCGCAAAATGGGCAATCGGCCACCGTTTGGCTTCGCCGTATTCTGCACCGGGACAAAGCGTAAGAATTTTTTTATCGGTGTTTAATTCAAATTTTGCTAAAACCTGCTGTTGATTTTCGGTGCCGACATAAAAATGCGGCGCAGGACAAATCGGCGCAACTTTGGGTGGTGATTTTTCTGCTAAGGCGACAAAACGCTGCACGGTTTGCGTCAAAACAGATTTATTCAAATGGCGAATATCATTCAGCAATCCATAACGAAATTCCCCAACATAGCCGGTTCTCAACGGGATATCGGCAAAAAAAGGCGTAAGCGCGGATTTCCAGGTGTTTGGCAATAAAATCCCTTGGCTGTAATGCCTAGAACGCAAGCTTTTACCCAGATTAATTCGCGCCATTAATCCCAGTTTTCCACGCGCCAATGGCATTTCCAAAGCGAGCGATACTTCCGGCATTCGTTGGGCTAAGGGCAATGTCCATGCCGGTGCAATCACGTCAATCTGGCAATCCGGTTGCTGCTGTTTCAAAGTGATAAACAGGCTTTGTGCCATGACCATGTCGCCAACCCAGGCAGGGGCGATGATTAAAATGCGGGGAGAGTTGGTTTTTTTCACAGAGGAGAAAATTTGCAGGGAATTTAAACCTTCCAGGTTTTTAAAACCTGGAAGGTTTAACAAGTTAGGCTGTATAAGTCAGCCATTCCTGATGGTCGGCACGGCGACCGTGAACATAGTCGAAATACAAGGCTTGCAGTTCTTCAGTAATCGGGCCGCGACCGCCAGCACCGATGGTTCTGCCGTCATATTCCCGAATCGGTGTTACTTCTGCCGCAGAACCTGTGAAAAACGCTTCATCAGCAACATAAACCTCATCGCGGGTGATGCGTTTTTCAATCACTTCAAAGCCTTGTTCGCGGGCGATGGTCATTACGGTGTCACGGGTAATGCCTTCTAAAGCCGACGTGGTTTCGGGGGTGTAAAGCTTGCCGTTGCGGACGATAAACAGGTTTTCGCCGCTGCCTTCTGCCGCATAGCCTTCGTGATCCAATAACAAGGCTTCGTCATAACCGGTTGATAAGGCTTCCTGCAACGCCAGAATTGAGTTGATGTAGTTACCGTTGGCTTTGGCCTTGCACATGGTGCTGTTGACGTGGTTGTGGGTATAAGAGGAAGTACGGATACGGATGCCCTTTTCCATGTTTTCTGCCCCCAGATACGCGCCCCATGTCCACGCTGCGACCATCACATGAGCTTTCAAATTGTCGGCGCGTAAACCCATGCCTTCCGAGCCGTAAAAACACATGGTGCGGATGTAGGCACTGTCGAGATTGTTTTTGGAAATGGCTTCTTTTTGTGCCAGGTTAATTTCGTCTTTTGAAAATGGCAGTTTCATGTTCAGAATATGTGCCGAACGATACAGGCGGTCAGTATGTTCTTTCAGTTTGAATACCGCCGGTCCCTTGTCGGTATGGTAGGCACGCAAACCTTCAAACACCCCCGCGCCGTAATGCAGGGTATGAGTGAGGACGTGGACTTTTGCCTCGCGCCACTCGACCCATTTTCCGTCCAGCCAAATTAAACCGTCTCTGTCATCCATTGTTGTCATGTTGTTACCTGTGTCTGTTTTTTGATTTGAATCATCTGAAGAAAATAATATGAAAGTCTTATTCAAAATAAACCGGTTTGCTTTTGCTTTCAGTATTAGCCGATTTTTCTGGCGCAAAGGTTTTTCCCTGCTGTCTGGCGGTCCAGTCAATCAGCTGGTCGTGAATTGGCCGGGCTTTATATTTCACCGCCGGATCATTATGTAAGATGGCGACGATATAAGTTTCGCCATCATCAGCAGTAACATAACCTGCCAAAGCTTTGGCATTATTCAAAGTGCCGGTTTTAAGATGCGCATGTCCTGCCACGTGCGAGCCTTTCATGCGTCTTTTTAAGGTTCCGTCCACGCCCATAATCGGCAAGGAGTTAATAAAGGCATCATGCTGGGGATGTTGATAAGCATCTATTAACAGTTCGGCAATATGTCGGGCGCTGATTTGACCTTTGCGGCTCAATCCAGAGCCGTTTTCCATCACCAGCTCAGGAAAATCCAAGCCGCGAGTTTTAAACCATTGCTGAATTCCCTGATAGGCTTTTTCAGAAGTATCGCCGTTGCCCGCCTGTTTTCCGCCGATGCTTAAAAATAACTGCTGCGCCATCACATTGTTGCTTTTTTTGTTAATCATCGCCAGTACTTCACTCACCGGTTCAGATTCAATTTTCGCCAGTAATTTGGCATCTGCAGGGGTGGCGGCAACCACAAAATCCTGTCCGGCAATGCTTCCCGCCATGTCGTCAGTCCAGATTTTTGACACAGTGCTATGCAACATATTGGCCGGGTCCGTTATCACAAACGCATATCGGCGCTCACCGCAGCGTGATGAGACCAGTCCGTCAAAATGAATGATGATATTGTCGGCTTTATGCTGGATGCCGGTTTTTGGATAGGCATAACGGCCGCTACACGGGACATTTTTACCTTGCAGTCTGTTGTCAACCTGAACGTTTCTGGCGGGATTAGGCAACAAAACATCAGTGCCGCGCACCACAAATTCACTCAGGCCTTCGTTATAAATCAAGGCATCGGACTGGGCGTTGTAAGCGGCATAACGTTTGCCGTCAAATTCGCCGGTATCATGTTTGACAATGGAAAAATAAGTGTTGTCGATGACTAAATTGCCGGTAATTTTTTTAATGCCGGTGGCGCGTAAATCATCGAGTAAATGATGCAAGTCGCCTTCTTTAAAGTTAGGATCGCCGTAACCTTTTAAAAACAAATCGCCTTGCAGTGTGTCGCCATTGACCGTGCCATTCGTATATAACTCCACCGGCCAGCGATAATCGGCTCCCAAGGTGCCTAAGCCCGCATAAGTTGTGACCAGTTTCATAACCGAGGCAGGATTGCGCGGCACGTCCTCATTAAAAGCCAGCAAGGGCGCAGGGCTGGAAACCGCCTGGATATAAACGCTCAAACCATCTGGATTTAAACGCGATGCCGCCATCGCCGCCGCAATTTCAGCCGGTAACTCGGTGAATTTCGCCGGCAAAAGGGCGCGTTTTTCAGAAATTTTGACTTCTGACGGTGCAGATTTCTCCATCTGAGCGGCTTTATCCGTTTTAGCAGGCTGGTCAACAGCAGGAGGTTGACTACAAGCAGTCAGAAAAAGCCCCATACATGCGATAATCCAAGGGTTTTTAAAATACATTTTGTGCGCAAGCCTTAAAAAAATAATATTGTACAGAATAGCGTGATTATAGTATTTCTGCGGCTTTCCTCAAACGCCCAATTGCATTTATGACACGAATTTGCCCAAATAAACCTATTTTATACCCTAAGGATTGATGATGAGCAGAATATTACAGGCCCGAACCATAGATCATAGAATCATTGAATATGTTGATAAAGTCTGCGGCTCAGGCGGGATGAAAGATATGTATTTCACCCCGGATAAAAAAAATGTGCTGCTGTTTTTTCGTGATGAGCAGACCGTGCAAACGCTGGAGCGGTTGCAGCTGATTGTCGGTCGCTATCGGGAGCGGATTTTCAATCAGGAAGGCGGCGACTACTGGCAGCAGTTATTCCGCTGGCCGGTGGAAGTGGTGGAAGATATGGATGGACGCCTGGGGATTGTCGAGCCGGTGTATCAGGAGCATTTCTTTTTCAAATACGGCTCGATTAACAACGATTTTTTGGACATCAAAGGCCACGAAAAAGAGGGTAAATGGTTTGCCTCGCCGACCAATCGTTATAAATATTTAGACCCCAGAGAACGTGGCGACTGGCTGAGTTATTTGCGGATCGGTATTTTAATCAGCCGCGCAGTCAGGCGCTTACACGCCGCAGGATTAGCGCATTCGGATTTGTCCTATAAAAACGTGCTGGTTGACCCGGAGGGCGGTCATGCCTGTATTGTTGATATTGATGGTTTGGTGGTGCCGGGAAAATTTCCGCCGGATGTGGCGGGAACGCCGGATTTTTTCGCCCCGGAAGTGGTGAAAACCGCGCATTTAAGCAAAACCGACCCTGAGCGCAAATTGCCCAGCATCCACACTGACCGTCATGCGTTGGCGGTATTGATTTACATGTATTTATTTCTGCGCCATCCGTTGCGCGGCGATAAAGTGCATGATGTGGACGACCCGCAGCGCGATGAAGATTTGTCGATGGGAATTAATGCCTTGTTTGTGGAACATGCTGAAGACAAATCCAACCGGATTGATAGTTCGCAGGTGAAAGAGGCGGAGCTGCCGTGGAAAAATACTGAAAAACTGCCTTATAAAGTGGCGGGGCCTTATTTAAGTGCGTTATTTGAACGGGCGTTTATTGCCGGTTTGCATGAGCCGACATTAAGGCCGACCGCCGATGAGTGGGAATCGGCACTGGTGAAAACCGTGGATTTGATTCAGCCGTGTTTAAACTCCAGCTGCCAGCAAAAATGGTATGTGTTTGATAATTCCACCGCGCCAAAATGCCCGTTTTGCGGTACGCCATTTAAAGGGCAATTGCCGATTTTGAATCTGTATTCCAATCTGCACGGCGGCAGTTTTAAGCCGGATAATCATCGCTTGATGGTTTATAGCGGGCAGTCGCTGTTTAAATGGCATATTGACCGGAAAGTGATTCCGAATGAACGCCTCACCGCAGCGGATAAGCAGCGCGTGGGGTATTTTATTTTCCATGATAATCAGTGGTTGTTGGTGAATGAGCGAATGCCGAGTTTGTTTCATGTCACGGAAAACAGGGCGGCGGCGATTGGCGAGGCTGTGCCGTTGTTGGAGGGTACGCAGTTGTTGTTTGCGAAAGAGCAGGAGGAGGGGCGATTGGCGGCAGTGCAGTTGGTGACGGTTTAACAATTTACAGGGCAATGCTGTTAAAATGAACAGATGATTTACTTTATTTTTGTTACAGCCTTGCAATGACAATGCCGTTTTTTAGCAGGACACCGGCGCGGATTCTGGTTATTACCATGCGCTACCTGGGCGACACTTTGCTGGTGACACCGCTGCTGAATTCGCTGAAAAAAGCCCATCCTGATGCGCAGATTGATGTCTTGCTTTATGAAAACACGGCGGCAATGCTGGCCGGAAATCCTGCCATCTCCAATTTGATTACTACAGTGGCGAAACCTCGCTGGCAAGATCACCTAAAAATATATAAACAGATTTTCCGCCGTTATGATCTGGCAGTCTGCACACAAACAGGTGACAAACCTACCTTGTACAGCTTTTTAGCCGCTCCGCTACGAATCGGATTTGTACCCCAGAAAACACAAACCGGCTGGTTCAAACGTTATCTATTTAAGCGTTGGCTGGAGTTTGATACACAAAAAACACACACGGTTCAGGAGTTATTGAAGCTCTGTCAGTTGCTAGAAATTCCGCCTGTTTATCAGCTCACCGCACCGCAAGTTGTTAATGAAAAGTTTAACCTCACTGATTTTGTTGCTGCGGATGACTATGTTGTGCTGCATCCAATGCCGCAATGGCGTTACAAGCAATGGACACAGGAAGGCTGGGCGGCAGTTGCTGATTATTGTCAGCGGCAAAACTTGACTGTTGTTGTCTCAGGCAGCTCGGCGAAGGCTGAGCTAGACTATTTAGCGCACTTAAAGCTACCGGAAAACAGTGTAAATCTTGCCGGAAAACTGTCTCTGCCACAGTTGGCACAGGTGATTGCCAAAGCAAAACTTTTCGTGGGGTGTGATACCGGCATTACTCATCTGGCGGCGGCGACCGGCGTTGCCACAATTGCTTTATTTGGGCCGAGCGATCCGGTGAAATGGACGCCCTGGCCTGTCGATTATAAGAGTGATAAACCACCTTTTGTTACCCACGGTAGTCAGCACGTTAATAATGTTTATATGATTCAGGGGCAAAAAGATTGTGTGCCGTGTTATCTTGAAGGCTGTGAGCGGCATCGGGGAAGTTACAGCGCCTGTCTTGATGCAATTTCACCGGAGCAGGTTGTGCAATTGCTTGAACAAATATTGTTCAGCGGGAAATAATAGCCGAAATTGGTACGCTGACAGATTTGCCGCTACGCTTTTGATGCCTTAAACACCCAAAATTTTCAAATTTCAATGACAACAATGAAAAAACTGGATCATATTTACGTCCTGAACGTGAAAAAATTTACCGACCGCCGGGCGTTTATGGAAAAACAGCTCGCTAAAGCAGGATTACAGGCAGAATTTATTTTTGACTGGGATGCAGATGAATTAACAGATGAAATCATTGAACGCTATTTTTCCAAACAGAACACTTTATCCGCCGCACAAAAATCCTGCGCCCTCAAACATATCACTGTTTTAGAAAAAATTGCGGCAACTCAGTCCGAATTTAATCTGGTTCTGGAAGATGACGCTTTATTTGGCAAGGACTTTAATCTGGGTCTGCAACGCGCTCTCGACCAAAGTGAGCAGTTTTCAGGTGAAAAAGTGCTTTATATCGGTTCCGGTGGAAACTTTTTCACACCGAGAAGTCAGCGCAAACCCGGACAATATTTATATCTTGGCGCACGCGGCCGCTTTGCTGACTCCTATATCATTGACAGTATTACCGCACAAAAAAGGCTGGACTGGATCATCGAACACAAAGTCAGTGAACCGATTGATAATCAGTTTGAGAAAATTGACAGGCAATTAGGGATTAAAATTGTCTGGCTGGAAGATCCTGTCGTTGAACAAGGCAGTAAAAACGGTCTTTTTGACAGTGCTCTGGAGCCTGCGCCGCCAACCTGGTTGCAAAGGCTGTTTTTTAACTATGAAAAGTTAAAACGCAAATACATTTATCAATTATGGCGTTAATCAAAGCGATGTTTTCTTACTCTGTTATTGCCGACAAATCGCTCATTCTTTGTCGCTATCTGGCCATCATTGCCGCAATTGCCGCACCGGCATCAACAGCGATTACCAGCATAGCCTGCATTGCCATGCTATTAACCTGGCTTGTTTCAGGTCAAGTCTGGCAAAGTCTGAAAATATCAGCTTCGCAGCCAGCTGGTAAAATGCTGTTACTGTTTTTTTCCTGGTTGATTATCGGCTGTTTGTATGCAGATACCAGTTGGGCCGAAAAACTCACTACGCTATCAAGCTGGAAAAAGCTTTTTTACACCTTTGTATTATTTGGGCTTTTTTATCAAACTGAGTGGAAAAAACGCTTTGTTTACTTTTATTTGGCGGCAATGTGTTTGGCAGCTATCATTGCAATCCCCTTATGGGCATTTAACCTCCAACTCTCACAATGGGGAGCCGGGATTTTTATGACGAATTATTCATCGCAAAGCCTGGCGTTCTTGGCAGCTGCTTTATGCTGTGTTTTTTTACTCAAACAAGAATTGGGGCCGCAAAAAAAACGTTTTTTAATCGCGATGATAGGGATTTTTTTATTTAATATTCTCTTTGTGAGCCAATCGCGCAGTGGCTATTTAGCCTTGCCGGTTGCTGCGGTTTTTGCTTTTGTTAATCTTTATGGCTACAAAAAACTGCCGCATATTTTAGGCATTACCGCTGTAGCAGTGGCGTTAGCTGTGTTGACTTCTGGCACTTTGCAGAAACGAATTAAACTGGGACTTGAAGAAAAAGTTCAGTATCAAACCAAAGCCAATCAAGAATTTAGCTCGGTTGCAACCCGTCTAGTTTTTGCCGAAAATAGCTGGGAATTAATTCAGCAACAACCCATACTGGGTTACGGAACTTCATCATTTAAAAGTGTGTTCAGTCCGCATGTTGCCAAAAAATATCAGGACTGGCGTGGCCAACCAGCAACCGATCCACATAATCAATATCTGTTTGTCTGGTTTGAAAATGGCTTAATCGGCTTATTAATCTTTTTGGCTTACATTTATACTGCTATCAGGCAGGGGGCAAAACAACAACCGTATGGCGCAATTGCAACCGGGGTGTTGATAGCAATTGCCACTTCGAGTTTATTCAACTCAAATTTTAAAACTTTTCCAGAAGGGCATTTACTGGCTTTTTTTGTAGGATGTTTGCTGGCACAACAACCTGTCAGTAAAGGGGAGGAGCATAGTGCTTAGTGTCATCATCATCACCAAAAATGAAGCTCAGCACATCAGTCGCTGTCTGGCATCTGTCAGCTGGGCAGATGAAATTATCGTGCTGGACTCCGGCAGTAGTGATAACACAGTGGAGCTTTGTAAAGTTTACACAGATAAGGTTTTTGTCACCGATTGGCCGGGGTTTGGCATACAAAAACAACGCGCTTTGGATAAAGCGGGCGGCGATTGGGTGTTATCTATTGACGCTGATGAGCAAGTCAGTCCGCAATTACAGGCTGAAATCATCCAAGCCATGCAGAACAATAACGCGGATGGTTTTGAAATTCCGCGCCTGTCCAGTTATTGCGGGCGCGAGATGAAACATGGTGGCTGGTGGCCGGATTATGTGTTGCGGCTGTTTAAACGGGAGAGTGGAAAGTTCAGCTCGGAATTGGTGCATGAGCGGATTTATGTAACCGGCAAAATCGCACAATTGACACAGCCCTTGCTGCATGAAGCATTTATTGATCCAGAAGAAGTGTTGCACAAAATCAATAGTTATTCGAGCCTGGGAGCGCGAAAACTCCATGAAGCGGGCAAGAAAACTTCATTGAGCGAGGCCATTTTGAAAGGTCTGTGGACGTTTATTCGTACTTACTTTGTGAAAGCCGCCTTTTTAGATGGTCGGCAAGGTTTGATGCTGGCTATTTCAAATGCCGAAGGTGCGTATTACAAATATGTGAAATTGCTGGACTTGAACAACGCGCAGGGAAAAAAGTAGTGGAGCTGATTTCGGTTATTGTAACCACCTACAACTGGAAAGAGGCTTTGGCTGCAAGTCTTGCCGGTTTGTTTGCCCAGACAGATTTGAATTTTGAAATTGTGATTGCCGATGACGGTTCTCGTCCTGATACCGGCGAATTAATTCAGCAATTGATGCAGCAAAGTCCGGTGCCGATAATACACAGTTATCATGAAGACAATGGCTTTCGCGCCGGCACTATTCGCAATAAAGCGGTGGCCGCAAGCGCCGGTGAATATTTACTGTTTTTAGACGGCGATTGTGTGGTTTTCCCGCATTTTATTCAACGGCATCGGCAGCTGGCGGCAAAAGGTTATTTTGTGCCGGGGAACCGAATTTTACTCAGTCAGGCGTTCACTGAAACTGCATTGTCTACAAGGATAAAACTGCATCAGCATTCAGTGTTAAGTTTTATCAGATGGCGTTTACAGGGCAAGATAAACCGGCTGCTACCTTTGCTTCACCTGCCGTTTGAGTCGCTGCGATTACTTCGCCCGCGTTACTGGCAACAGGCAATGACCTGTAATTTAGGCGTTTGGCGGGGCGATTTTATTGCCGTGAACGGCTTTGATGAGGTTTTTGAAGGCTGGGGTTATGAAGACTCAGATTTGGTAATTCGCCTGATTCATTTGGGCATTAAACGCAAAGAAGGACGATTCGCTGTACCTGTTTTACATCTTTGGCATAAACAAAATGACCGCAGCGAACAGCAGGAAAACTATCAACGGCTGATGACTCGATTGGCACAAACAGAGTTTGTCCGCGCAGAAAAAGGAGTTTCGCAATATCTTGAATAAACGACGGTTGCTCTCCTTAGAAAAGCTTAGCCATGCTCCAACGCAGCTACCAACACATGCAGCAAAATATTAACATCCTCTTTTTCCCGCGCATCGACACGAATCACCGGCCAGGCATCGCCGCGCTCATCAAGGGCGGCATAATAATCCTCAATTCCCGGCGTGTCGCTAATATCAAAGTGGGTTACGCCAATAATCGCCGGATTTTCCAACAAAAAAGCCGCATTCAGATTTAGATAATAATCAAGCTCTGCCAAAGGGTCTTCGGTGCTGTTATTGATCAGAATAATCAAACCCAAAGCTCCTTTGGTCAAAATATGGCACATAAAATCAAAGCGCCTTTGCCCCGGCGTACCATACAAATAAAGACGCTCACTGTTTTCCAGGGTGATATAGCCATAATCCATCGCCACAGTGGTGGTTTGCTTGTGTTTCAGCACTTCTTTTTCTGAGGATTTAACCTCGGTAGCAACCGGGTCAACTTCACTAATAGAAGCAATTGCACAGGTTTTTCCTGCTCCTACGCTACCGGTAAAAACAAATTTGATTTCGTTTGGCTTCTTCATTGCGACCACTATTAAATGAATTGTTATTATTTTAAGCGTGCATCTATTTTATTGATTAAGTCCAGGTGTTCGGGGCTGCGGTTTTTTTTGTTAATTTCAATCTGGTTTCGCGGCTCTATCAATCCCATTAAGTAACAGGCATTGTAAAAGTTATTTAATTCCGCCGGCGATATTCCGGTTTGTGCGGCAATAGTTTCCAGAGGCGCGGCATTGTTTTTCATGAAAGTGGCAACTTTGGCGTAATCCAGACATTTAAAAAGTCTTAAATCCGGCCAACCTTTCAGGGTCACAATGTTGCTGGTGATTGAGTGGCCTTTAATAAGCCTGCCCGCTGAGGTTTTAATCACGATATACCAGATCAAATCCTTTAACGGACAGGATTTTAAAGTTTCTGTCGCGATAACGTTTTCGATTTCTGTTGCAGAGGCGGGCTTAACGTTTAACAGTTTGGCGGTTTCAAGATAAGGATTTAACTGCTCCAGCGAGTTTTGGCTGTAGTAAACGTTTTTCGCCGTATCAATATAAAGCGCTGGATAGTGAGGCTGATTGCTCAAGCTGATTATCAATTGTTCATGTTTTGCCGCCAATAAATGACCTAACAAACCTTCTTCCGGGTCAAAAAAATTTGGGGGATTTGTTTCTGAGGAACTGGCAGTTCTTGAAACTTGAGTGCTTGATTCAGCAGTTTTTGGCTGTGCTGGCGAATTTTCTGAAGCGGAGATTTTGTTAAACAATGCCACCAGGACACTTAACCTGGGGACATGATTGTCATCTACGAGTAGCTCATTTTCCTGGGTGATATTTTCTGTTGTACAAAACAGAAAGCGTGCTGCCAGACGACCTTTTAACAGATTTTCCCGGTTTGCCGTTGCCGAGGATTGTGCCGACAGCAGAAAAAAATCGGCTTCTTCTGCCTCTGTAATTTGCCAGGTTTTTTTTAACGCTCTGCCAGCCAGGGTTAAAACAGCGGAGAAGCTATTGCGGGATTCTTGGTTAAAGCCTATTAACTTAAGGGTGACCAGCTTGTTTTCTTCCATTTTTTATAACCGATTCTAATGCAGGATAAAACTCATAAATAATCACAGCAAAACCCAACAAACACAGGCTGTTTGTTAAATTGCCTTTGTTGACTTTAATAACTCTTCAAAGTGAGCAAAACTTAAAGGTTTACTAAAAAAATAGCCCTGATAAAGATCGCAATGCTGATGATTTAAAAAATCAAACTCTGCCTGGGTTTCAACGCCTTCGGCCACTGTATCAAATTTAAGCGCTTTGGCCATTGCAATAATGGCTTCGACAATGCCGGCGTTGCTGGAATCATTATCTACTGCGGTGACAAAAGAGCGATCAATTTTTAAGGTATCTAACGGAAAACGTTTTAAATAGGCCAATGAAGAATAGCCGGTGCCGAAATCATCGATGGAAATCCGAAATCCGCATTCTTTGAGTTTTGCCAGCTTTGAGACGCTTTCATCAATATTTTTGATGAGCAGACCTTCTGTCAGTTCCAGCTCCAGATTATAAGGCTGTATTCCTGATTCTTCGACAATTTTGCGGATAATTCCCACAAAATCCAGCTGTACAAATTGCTTGGGGCTGATGTTAATGGCAATGTACTGTGTTTTTTGCATCAGCCCTTGTTCAATCCAGTTTTTTATGTAGCAGCAAACAGTACGCACCACCCAGATGCCAATCTGCACAATCGTGCCATTCTCTTCGGCTAACGGGATGAACTCGTCAGGATAAGCCATGGTTTGGCCATTAGGCTCCCAGCGCAGCAAGGCTTCGCCACTAATAAGTGTTTGTAACCTGTCAAATTGCGGCTGCAACATCAGGGTAAATTCATTCAGGGCGAGGGCAAAATTAAGTGCAGACAGTAAAATCATCCGCCGGTTAGCGTTTTGGGCAATGTCGGGGGTAATAAATTGCACCTGGTTGCGTCCGTCCTGCTTGGCCTGATGTAACGCCGCATCTGCCAGTTTGAACAGCTGCTCGGAAGTGTCTGCGTCCGTTGGAAAAAACACCACACCAATACTACAGGTCACAACAATGCTATGACTCATGATTTTGATGGGGTCGCTTAAAAGTCCGCGAAGTTGGTCGCTGACTTTTGTAACGCTTTGTACGGCGCTGTCACGATTTTGCCCTAATTCCGGGAGCAAAATCGCAAACTCATCGCCGCCTAGCCGGGCAATAGTGCTGCCGCTTTGAACAGCGCTGGATAAAAGCTCTGCCACTTTCAACAAGATTTTATCGCCGACAGAATGCCCTAAGGAATTGATAACGGTTTTGAAATGATCGATGTCCAGAAAAAGCAGGGCGGCAATTTCATTTTTCTGATTAATGGCTGGCAGTAAATTATCCAGTTGCCGCAATAATAAAAACCGGTTCGGCAGTCCGGTCAAGGCATCATAATCGGTTAAGTACTGAATATAGGATTCAGTGCGTTTGCGCTCACTGATATCAGAGAAGATTGCGAGATAACTTTTGATATTGCCGTTAATATCTTTGATGGCCGTGATAGAGCCCCATTGCGGATAAATTTCCCCGCTTTTGCGTACCCCCCAGGTTTCCCCTTCCCAATAATATTTTTCACTCAGCGATTGCCATATTTCCTCAAAAAACAATGACCCGCCCAAGCCGGATTTGAACAGTTTTGGGGTTTTGCCTATCGCTTCTGCGGCATCATAGCCGGTAATCGAGGTAAAACTGGCATTCACGCGGGTAATTGCCAGCTCTGCATCGGTGATCATGATGGCTTCGGAGGAGCGATCAAAAATAGTCTGGGCAATGGGGATGGATTCATTGATATGATGCACACTGATCTCCTGGCAATAACCCACGATACCAATAACTTTACCCGCCAAATCCGTCTGGGTTCGGCCAAACAGCTTATGCACAGCGTACTGTTGCTCAGGAAGCTTAACTTTAATACAGCATTCAAACTCGCCTTTGGCATTATCAAAGGGTAAAGCGGTTATTTTTCCAATATCCTCCGAAAAAATAAAATTTTTCCATTGCCCTAAATTAATCGGAAACGTCAGCCCCTGCAACCTGTATAAGTTTTGCATGGCCTGATTCCAATTTATTTCGTCAGTGACAATATTCCATGTCCAACTGCCAAGAGGCGTTATTATGCTAGTCATAACTATTTAAAAAAGTACCCTGTTCTATTTAGCTTTATCTTGTCCGGTTAGGTTTTCAGCAATAAAAAACGGCAAATGGAAAAATATTAATTACAAGGTCTGTAAGTTAGCATAACAGCTTAAGTATTACTACTGAGTTGCTATAAATCGCGCTTCAAGCGCTGAGTCAGGCGGCTGTTTGCAGTAAAAAAGGACCTAAAACCAGCGCGTCCAGCTGAGCGGCCTGAAAAGCCCGAATTGCATCGTCGGCAGTACGAACTATCGGTTCTTCGTGCATATTAAAACTGGTGTTAATCACGCTGGGAACACCGGTAATGGCGTAATACTCGTTGATGATATCGTAGTAATCAGGATTGTCTTCGCGATAGAGAACTTGTGGCCTTGCGGTATTGTCAACATGCACTGCGGCGGGGATATTCTGTTTCGCCAGTTCAGAAACGTCGTAGGTAATGGTCATATAGCGGGCGGCAATATGGTCTTCCTGCCAGGCCGGGAAATACGCCGGCGCATGTTCCTGCAAAATCACCGGTGCGAATGGCATAAATTCAGTGCGGGCAAATTTCTGATTCAACCACTGGTTAATACTCGGGTCATTGCACGGGGCCATCACCGTGCGATTCCCCAAAGCACGCGGACCGTATTCCATTTTGCCATCGGCCCGAGCCACAACTTTTCCTTCTGCCAACAATTTGGCAACGGTCAAGGCCAGATTTTCAGGTTCTGCATAGCTTAAGTTGTGGGTTTTTATTGCTGCCAGTGCATTCTCGCGATTAATTTCCGTGCCCAGATACACTTGCTGGTTTAATTGGGGTTGTAAACCATTATGCAGGCGGGAATAAACTTCAAACGCTGCGCCCGCAGGTAAGCCGCCATCCCCCATATTCGGATGAATATAAATGTTTTCAACCTCTGGCAAAGCTAATAAACGCTGGTTGAGTTTAACATTGGCAAACACACCGCCCGCCAAAGCCAGTTTGCTAACGTTTAGTTTTTGCACCTGCTGCTGCACCCATCCGCAAATTAATTGCTCGGTATAAACCTGCAAACCGGCAGCCACATCTTCACGTGATAAACCCGTGCACAAATCCCGAATCACCGCCTGACCCATTTCATTGCCGAAGCGTAAAGGAACCCGTGCCAAAGGCGAGGAAAATAACTCATTCCAATTTTCTACGCAGGTATGCGCTAACAGGCGAGACAAAAAAGGTTCAGGATTTCCAAAAGCTGCTAGTCCCAGTACTTTTCCTTCATGACGGCTGGCTTTAAAGCCAAAATAAAGTGTGACTGCCGAATATAACAAACCAATGCTGTTCAAATAATCGAAATGCGCTAGTGGCTGCAGTTTTCCATGTTCTCCTATCCACACCGAGCCCCAGGAAAAATCACCCACGCCATCCAGGGTGATAACGCCTATCCGCTCCTGAGCGAAAGGTGAGGCGTAATAAGCAGAAGCGGCATGGGCTAAATGATGCTCAACAGATTGCATCGGTTTTTGCGCCAATACACCGAATGGTTTTGGGCGAAAATGTAACATCCGGCGATAACGTTCAAATTGTTTTTTCCAGTAATATTGCTTGATTACTGGGTCAGTTTGACCGGCTTTGGCAAGATGATGGAAAAAACGATCCAGATAAGGTTTTTGCTCCCTGCGTGATAAATTCGCCAAAGCCAGCATATCGACATCGTTTGCCGTTACACCAGCAATAACCAAAACCTCTTCTATTGCTTCATGTGGATAAGCACTGTCATTTTTAATTCTTGAGATACGTTCCTGCTCTACAGATGCAATTAATTTGCCGTCCACTAAAATTGCCGCAGCAGAATTATGATGACAGCCATCATTAATACCCAAAATAACCATAAAAACTCCGAAAAAGTCGTTTTCCAGCAGTTGCTAATCTGCTTAAACGCTGTAAATTTAAAGAAAATACTCAACAACAGTTAGATATTGTTTTGAAAGAGTAAATAACTTGATATTTTACCTTGCGCAGTTTATTTCGGACAAAAATAAGCGCTGAGACTGAGGTGCTAACTTTAAACCAAGCAGGAGGTTTGGATCGAATTGGATGGAAAGATGGGGATAAGCGAGCCATGTTTGAAGATATACGGGGGATGATGTTATTTTTTTAACCTGAAATTTATATACGCCTGCACTGGCAATATCTATTGCCCGCCACTGTTCATCTAGCATAGAATGGCCCGCTTTTTTAACTGTTATTTTTTGGAGTTTTTATGTCAGACGAAATTTGGTTTAAAACCGGCGAAGCCACGATATTTTGCACTACGGGCGATATGTCCGACGCGATGCCGGAAATTTTAATCGGTAGCACCAAAGGACCAGCGGGTCATGCCTTTGCAAATATGATGGGGCAAACCGCAGGTCATACCCGGATGTTTGCAATTCGGGCCTGCAATCAGATGGTGCGTCCGGCGACTATGATGGTCTCAAAATCAACCATTAAAAATAATGCTTATGTAAATCTGTTGGGTGGGCCGGTGCAATCTGCGGTTGCTGATGCAGTGGTTGATTGCGTTAGCGAAGGGATTATTCCGAAAGAAATTGTTGATGATATTTGTATTGTGGCAATGATTTGGATTGCACCTGAGTGTGCCAACAATCCCGATCTGAACAGAAAAGAGTTATATCGTACTAATTATGACGGTATGAAACTGGCGATTCAGCGAGCAATGTCAGGTTCTCCAACCATTGATGAATTGATTGCTAATCGTCACACGATTGTACATGAAATGTATGATCCTGAAACTGGCGAATCTCAGTGGTAAATTAAAAAACTCAAGAGATTAAACAGAGTTTGAGCAAGGATGCTCGAAAGGATTTTTAAGGCGGGATTTTCTGTCAGGTTAAATCCTGGTTTTCATCTTAAAAATTTATTTAAGAGAAAACCAGGAAAACACGCTAAAAAATAATTTAACTTTGCGTTAATTATTTTGCAGCTGGAGCTGCTGCGTCAGCTGCTGGAGCTGCTGCGTCTGCTGCTGGAGCTGCGTCTGCTTTTGGAGCTTCTTCTGCTGCTTTTTTAGCTTTGTGGTGTTTTTTAGCTTTGTGGTGTTTTTTAGCTTTTTTGTGTGCTTTAGCTTTAGGAGCATCTGCTGGAGCTGCTGCGTCAGCTGCTGGAGCTGCTGC
>CAIQWF010000075.1 GCA_903875455.1 uncultured Pseudomonadota bacterium | reverse complement strand
CTAAAATCGTTTCTAGTAGCTTCATGGAAATCTTTTTTTAGGGGAGGTTATTTGTTGGTAGCTACATTTTCCTCTGAATTTAAGATTTCCTCTATTTTTAAAAACTGTCCGAACTATTGGAATAAATGTTCCTGTTGGTTTTAACACTCGTAGTAATTCAGCACTTATTGGAAGAAACCAATTAACATAATCATCAGGATGAACCCCACCATATGTACTCTTGCGTTGGTCAGCATAAGGAGGTGACGTAAAAATTAAATCGACCGAATTATCAGGTAAATTTTTTAAGAAATCGTTGCAATCTCCTAAAAATATATTTGTTTTTATTTCTAGCATATTTTCTCAAAGTTAAAAGTTACCCAAATAATCATATTTTTTATCTTTTTAATAACGCCTATTTCGATTTATATCAGTGCGGTCAAACTAATCACAAACAATTTATGCTGATGCAACTTATCATTTCCCCAACCCAGCGGCTCAAACTGCTCAAAAAAATTATCTTCATTCTCAATTTGCTGCAATCGCATCTCTCCTGTGGCCTTATCACAAAAATAGACAAAACGATTATCAGCCAGAGCCTGAATAATTCGCCTTTCCCAAAACCTTTTTCCGTCTGCGGTTTGCTGTTTATCACTAATCATCACAATATGTTTTTGCAGCAGATGATTAAAAATCTTTCTGGGAAAACCGCTTAATAACTCTTCGTTTCTGGGATTTGCCCAAACCAACACTTGTGAACAGGATTTTTGCTTGATTTTGTCATCAGTCAATTCAATATCCACTGCATAAGCAATGCGTGGATTATCTCTATCAGTTCTATCCAATAACCGAATCGAAGTTTGGGTTTTATTGGCTTTTAATTGAAAGTTTTCAGGCAATTCAATTCCGCCAACAATATAGTCAGCAGGATATTTAGCCAGAAAGCGTTTTGCCTCAACTTTATTTGTTGATGGTCTTTTCAATACTTCGGAAAAATCAGCCTGTTCGATAGTTTGCGGTGTCATCTCAGCGGCTCTTTTGCACGTTTAACCAGCGTTCGGCGAGATCAATCAATTCAAAAATATCCACATGGGTCGGAGTCGTTCTGCGATAAATCACTTCCGCCAAGCATTGGCCGACACCGCGAGTAAAAGGCTTGTCATCCAGGGATTTGTCCAGATATTCCAGCCACGCCTGTCCGGTTAAACTGGCACATGCTTCGCGCGGGGCCATACTCATTGCTACACGGCGCAGCAAGGCCGAAACCTCTGCCAACACTTGCGCTTCTGTTTTGGTTCTATCCTGTCTCAACACCAGCAATAACTGTTTCGCGGTTTTTACTGCGGTTTTTCGGGTTAAGTGCTTGTATACTTTAAAACTTATCCACAGCAAAATGGGGATAAGTGCCAGAGTTATCCACCAACCGACAGCCAAAGGCCACCAACTGATTGCTTCTGGCAGATGTACATCTCTTAACGGTAATTGCGGAATTGCATTCGGTTGCATTAGCGTAATGCCTGTAAAGGGTCTTGCGAGGTATCGCATTGAATCAGACGAATATGGTTTTTCTTCGCGACTTCAATCAAGTATTGCTGGAGCACGGCAAAACGCTGCTGATAGCGAAATAAACGCGCTTTATCAGCACTATCAATCAACACTTCGCGCTGGTTATCGGTAAAACGATAACGCCCGGTTTCCGGCAAGGCTTTTTCCAGCGGGTCATAGACAAAAACCAGCGTCACTTCACAATGCCGCGCCAGTTTCGCCAGATAATTTTCCGCCTGCGGATTAAAGCCGCGAAAATCGCTAATCAAATAAATCAAACTGCCGGGTTTAGCGTGATGATTCAGCCGCATCAGTACATGCTCAAACGAAACCTCTGTTTTGGGAACGGTTGGTGGATTTACCAGACTATTGAAAAACCGCAACACCCCGTGTTTGCCGTGTTGGGGTTTTAATTCATAACAAAATTGCTCAGAAAAAACCTGTCCGCCGACCCGGTCGCTATGCCGTTGCGCAGCCCAGGCGATTAACGCCGCCAGTTTTGCCGCCTGCACGGATTTAAACACTCCGCGCGTGGCAAACTGCATGGTCGGGCGGTTATCCACAGAAATGAATACCGGACGTTCGCGTTCTTCGCGAAAAATCTTGGTATGCGGCTTGTCGGTTCGCGCCGTCACTTTCCAGTCGATGCTGCGGACATCATCGCCGGGCTGATACAGTCGAACTTCATCAAACTCCATACCGCGACCACGAAAGCGCGAGAGATAGCCGCCACTTTGCGATGCACGAATCCCTGAGTGACTCAAAGTCAAGCCCGCTGCCTGCGGAGCTAAATTTATCAAGGTTTTAAGATTGGCTTTGACCAGCTCATTCGCATCTAGCTGTGAATAAGTTTTCGCTCTTTTTTGTTTAAAAAACATTAAGGTACTGCAATTCTGGCGATAAGTTGCTTGATAAAATAATCCGTGGTGATACCTTCAGCTTCCGCTTCGTAAGACAGGATTAATCTATGGCGCAAAACGTCATAAGCAAGGTCTTGAATGTCTTCGGGGGAAACAAAATCGCGCTGTTGCAGCCAGGCTTTGGCCCGCGCACAACGATCCAGGGCTATACTGGCACGCGGACTGGCGCCGTATTGCAACCAGCTGGCCAAATCTTCGCCATAAACTTTCGGGTTGCGGGTCGCCAGCACAATTTGCAACAGGTAATCCTGTAAATTATCGGCCATATACAGCTCTAAAACTTCGCTACGGGCCTGAAAAATGCTGTCCTGGGAGATACGGTCGAAATGGGCAAAGTCAGCCGTAAAACTGTTTTTGGCTTCATTTCGCGCCAGCTGCAAAATTGCTTTCTCATGTTCAGGGTCGGGATAACCAATCTTGATATGCAACAAAAACCGGTCGAGTTGCGCTTCCGGCAGCGGATAAGTACCTTCCTGCTCAATCGGGTTTTGGGTTGCCATCACCATGAACAAAGGCGGCAGGGGATAAGTTGTGGAACCCACGGTAATTTGCCGCTCCGCCATTGCCTCCAGCAACGCAGCCTGAACTTTGGCAGGAGAGCGGTTAATTTCATCCGCTAAAATCAGATTGTGAAACAGCGGCCCTTTCTGGAATTCAAACGCGGCCTGCTGTGGCCGGTAAATTTCGGTGCCGGTTAAATCCGCCGGTAACAAATCGGGGGTAAACTGTACCCTATGGAAATTCGCTTCGATGCCTTTGCTTAAAACGTTGATGGCACGGGTTTTCGCCAGTCCTGGCGCCCCTTCGACTAAAATATGACCGTCAGCTAACAGCGCAATCAACATCCGTTCGACCAGAATTTCCTGCCCGATAATCTGTTCGCTAATGTAAGCTTTAAGTTGTTGTAATTCTGAAAGAATAGGGCTTTTGCTAAGAGGGGTTTTACTCATTTTGTCAGAAAAATCCTGCTAGGTTTGTCGCAATAGTAATGCAAGAAGTACATCACAGAAGATAAATATTGTATATAAAATCAACTCAGGAATGAAGCAATCGCCTGTGGATAATTCTGTGGATAAAAGCGGGATAACCTTGGGGACAACAAAAGACGATTTGTTATCCCCTTTTTACGCACAGGATGTACACAAGGTTATCCACAGAAAAAAGCATCCTAAAGCGCTGATATTAAATTTTAATCTCGAAGTTATCCACAGAAACTGCGGTCTCTAATAATAATAGAGATATAATCTATTTAATATTTCTCTTTTTTTCGTTTAAAAAAACTTTAATCATGACAAACAAGTTCAACACGATTTTAATCACAGGCTGCTCTAGCGGAATTGGTTACTGCACGGCCAAGTTTTTACAGGCCAGAGGATTTCGGGTTATCGCTTCTGCGCGTAAATCTGAAGATGTTGCAAGATTAATCAGCGAAGGCTTTGAAACAGTACAGCTGGATTTGGCCAGTAGCGACAGCATTCAACAAGCCGTCACAACGGTTTTGCAGATGACCGATGGTAAACTGGACGCGTTGTTTAATAACGGTGCATTTGGTCAACCAGGGGCGGTGGAAGATTTATCGCGAGAGGTGTTGCGTGAACAGTTTGAAAACAACTTTTTCGGCACCCATGAATTAACCAATCTGATTATTCCTGTAATGCGCAAGCAGGGATATGGAAAAATCATTTACAACAGTTCGGTGTTGGGATTGGTGGCGATGAAATATCGCGGCGCTTATAACGCCAGTAAATTTGCGTTGGAAGGTTTGGTGGATACGTTGCGGTTGGAATTAAAAAACACCAGGATTCATTTGTCGCTGATTGAGCCGGGGCCGATTGAAAGCAAATTTAGAGAAAATGCCTTTGTGTTATATCAAAAAAATATTAATCCTGAGTTGAGTTTTCATAAAGAGACTTATAAGGCGATGGAAGCGCGGTTGCAAAAACAAGGGCCGGCGGTGCCGTTTACTTTACCGGCGGAAGCGGTGGCGGAAAAGGTGTTGGCTGCTTTGCAAAGTGAGCGTCCAAGGCTGCGTTATTACGTGACTTTTCCAACCTATTTATTTGGATTTTTAAAGCGGATTTTGCCGGCAGGTTGGCTGGATTATTTAGCAGGAAAGATTAGTTAATTTCTTGTGTCGATATTTTTAAAACGAATGGTAGTGCGGAATGGCTGTATAAAGTTGATTTTGTTTTAACAGTCGCTTGGAACAGTTTTGGGATAAAGTTGACCAATTCGGCGTTTTTGATTGTGGCTAAAAAAACATTTTATAAAATCAGCATCCTGGTCACAACTTTCCCAATCGCCGCACTCGATCTTGCACTAGATTATCAATATCCGCCTTATCCTGAGGATGTGTGGCGATATACTGCAATCGGCCAGCGCGAATCATTGCCAAATCTTGCTCAACGGTTGCCGAAGTGAGCAAAACTCCAAAACCGGGTTCATTTTTCGCCTGGGGATTAAACATGCGTTGCAATACAAGCTCCCCAACATTCGGTAAAAAATGAGAGGAATCAGAATACCAGCGCATCATCTTTCCCTCTTCTCTGGGAACAGTTTCAGTCGAATAACGGCTGTAGCCGGAAAAATCATATATCTCAAAAGCCTGTACATGATATTGGCTTGCAGCTTCTTCATTTATTTTTACCAGCTGCCGTTTCCAGTCCTCCCAACTTTGCCATAGCCCGGAACCATGCAATGCTTCCCATTGTCGCGCATGAGCAGGAGAAATAAACAAATGCAATGGAATGTGGTTTTTGTGGGCTAACTCAACCATTTTGCGAAAATATGCCAACGTATCGATTGTGCCATTGTGCAACTGAAAATTGACATAAGTCTCATTAATATAACCTGCTTCAATACGAGTAAAATAAAGCAATCCTCCGCCCTCAATCGGCTTTACACGAAAACCGTTCGTATAATAGAGATCATGCTTTTTAACCAGTCCGGTCATTTCTTTAAAAACCGCCATTGCAGCATCGGTCGAAAAAAGCGTCGGTAAATAATCACCTAAATAAGGTTTATTATTCGGCTGGTTATTCACATCAACAGCTAAACGCTCTTCTACAAAATCAGGGCGCATCCCTTGATTGGCTTTAAATTGTAAAAAATCCAGACCAATAATGACGTGTTTTAAGGAAGTAACAGCATTGGCATGTTGAAAATAACGCAGAATTTCATATTCGATAACCCCCATTAGACTTAAATTATAAATTCTTTGATTGGGAAAATAATGCTGCAATGATTCTGGCGAAAATCCTAATGCGGTGCGTGATGACCCCAGCATTAAAACTTCAGGGCGATATCTTTTTACCTCTAACGGTTTTACCATTCGCAATTGATTGGCAAACTCATAACCATTAACGGCTTTTCCGTCTTTATAATAAATATGCCCATAGAAAGCATAAGGATCAATATAATAACAAAGCCCGACAATGGTTAATGATAATGAGAAAAATAGCGTGAAAAAATAGCGGTTATAGCGAATAAAATGGGCTTTCATCAAACTGGTTTAAAATTGAAAATATAAAAATTCGCTTATTCGCGATAATCCTAAGACTGAATAAAAAAACAATCCCGCCATAATTAATGACCAGATAATTGTTGGTCGCCAAAGCAATTGTGTATTTTCGGCTTGATATGAAATTGACTTTTCATAAACAGGGCGATAACGGCGCATTAACTGCTGAGTATTGGGCAGAAAAAACACGCAATAAGTTAATAATAAAAACCAGAGAATATCAACCACCTTAACAGCCCCAACCTGCTCAAACAGGCGCACAAACCTGACATTGTGCTCTAATAACCAGGGTGATAAAGCCCCTAGTTTTTCCTGCCATGACGGCGGCAACATAACTCCGTTTAAGCCAAACATGCCGTGCCACATAATGAGGGTGCCTTTCATGCTGGCAGCGCGAAATGGCACCCATGCGGCAGTAACGACTGCAAAGGTTAATGCGGTTGAAAAAAATGAATTCAATTTTAATTTTTGATTCAAAAAACTATTTAGGTTTCGCCACAAATTATTGATGATTAACAAGCAGCCGTGAATAGCTCCCCACAGAATGAACTTTAATCCAGCACCATGCCATAAGCCGCCAATAGTCATGGTAATTAATAAATTCAACAATTGCCGAGTTTTGCCTTTTCTGTTGCCGCCTAACGGGATGTATAAATAATCTTTTAAAAACCGCGACAAGGTAATATGCCAACGCCGCCAAAACTCAATAATACTGGTGGATTTGTAGGGCGAATTAAAATTCATTGGCAAACGAACCCCAAACAGTTTGCTTAACCCTATCGCCATATCGGAATAGCCGGAAAAATCAAAATATAATTGAAAGGAATAAGCGATTGCTCCTCCCCATGCTGCGGCTAATGTAAGAGGCACGCCAGATTCAGCCAAATTAAAGGTGGTAGTGGCGTAAACGGTTGTGCTATCAGCAAGAACCACTTTTTTAAACAGGCCAATCACAAAAATGGCGAATCCGGCGGTGAAATGCCGATAATTGAATACATAGGTGGTATTTTTGGCAAATTGCGGCAATATTTCCCGATGATGAACCAATGGCCCGGCAATTAAATGAGGGAAAAATAACACAAACAGGCAGTAATTTAAAAAATTATATTGCCGGGCTTTTTTGCTATAGGTATCGACTAAATAGGCAATTTGTAAAAAAGTAAAAAAAGAAATGCCCAACGGTAAAATAATCGTGGCTAAATTAAAATCTGATTTGAAAATTTTATTAGTTGTATCAATTAAAAAATTGGCATATTTATAATAAGCCAGCAGCGAGAGATTAGCGATGATGCCAAAAACCAGAACTTTTTTCGCCAAAACCCTATTACTGCCAAGCAGACTCACACCCACTGCGTAATTAAAAAGCATAGAGCCCATAATCAAGCCCAGATAAGCAGGATTCCACCAGCCATAAAAAAATAATGATGCCGCAACCAGCCAAACCGCAGCAATCCGATGATGTCCTTGACCGCCAATCAGGTAATAACCCGCTAATACAATCGGCAAAAAAACAAAAATAAACGGGTAAGAATTAAATAACATTGTTGCGAGTGTACTGAATCCAAAACGGGGTATTTTAATATGCTTTTAAAATTAATTTTTAGTTAGTGTATTTTTATTTTGAGATAAGCAGTGTATTTAAACAGATTGAAAAGCGTCAGTATTGCCGCTCATGAAATAACCATGAATCAATCGACAAGTGGTGCATTTTATGAAGCGACAGGCAATCCACCGGGGCACTAAATCCGCTTAAGATAGACTCAACAATAACATCCCTCTTGCCACAGTTGCGATTAAGTTCGCCATCAAATTGCCCGCGACAGTGAATTTGTCCTGCGAAATCTGCGGCCATTATCTTTGCAAGCGTAAAGCAGCGGCGCAGCGTCTTACCAATCACTGCCTTATGTTGATTATTGTCAGTCACTAGTTTTGCCACTATTCGGTTGCAGAAGAAAAAACTGCTGTAAAGTGTTTTAAAACCCTGAATAGCGTTTTTTAATTAACCAACATCTCAAAAAACGGTACTATGGGCTTATTTTTTAGCAAAAAATCAGGAGATACTGCCATGCGCCGTTTTTTAACCCTTTGTTTCTTGCTGGTTCCGGCAATCTGTTTTGCCGATGATCCGCCACCTCCGGCTGATTTGGCTCCTGTGCCGGAGCCGCCGCAAATGCCCAAAAAGGTGCAGGATGACGAACCGATGGAACCCGATATTACCATTATTCGGAAAGAGAAAAAAACCATTCAGGAATTCCGTAAAAATGGCAAGTTGTACATGATAAAAGTGATTCCTGATGTCGGGCCGCCGTATTATTTTATTGATACAAATGGTGATGGAAAAATGGACGTACGCCGCAATGATATGGATAGAAACCAGAACATTAATCAATGGAAAATTCTGGAATGGGATTAACTGCGCATGTCTGTTTATACCCGCATTGAACGAGATGAACTGGAAGACTTTTTACAAAATTATCCGCTCGGACAATTATTAAGCTATACCGGAATAGAAGCGGGAATAGAAAACAGCAATTATTTGCTCGCCACCAGTCAAGGCGAATTTGTGCTGACTTTGTTTGAGTGGATTACGCAGCGGCAACTCGATTATTTTTTGCGATTACTGCAACACTTGCAGTTGCTGAATTTTCCCTGTCCAGAGCCACAACCGGATAATAACGGCACGATGATTAATGAGCTGGCTGAAAAACCGGCTGCCATTTTTAAACGAATTGCCGGAACCTCAGTGATTAACGCCGCCGCCTTACATTGTCAGCAAGTCGGAGCACAGTTGGCAAAACTGCACGGTTGTGGCAAAAGCTTTCCGATGCGCAAAACCAATGATATGGATTTGCGTTACTGTCATCAGCTGGCAGCAAAAATAAAACCCCGTTTAAAAACGGCTGATTACCAGAGAATTGTCATCGAACTCGACTTTCAGTCCGCTTATAGCCAGGTGAAATTGCCGCAAGGTTTAATTCACGGCGATTTGTTTAAGGATAATGTGCTATTCGCTGACAACCGGTTAAGCGGGATATTGGATTTTTACAATGCCTGTCATGATAGTTTTTTGACCGACCTGGCGATTACCGCCAATGATTGGTGTCATGAAGCTGGTGGGCAGCTTAATCGTGAAAAGCTGGAGAGTTTACTGGGGGGGTACCAACAGGTTAGGCTGTTGACTGAAATTGAGCTGAAAATGCTACCGGTGATGTTCAGATTCTCTGCGTTGCGGTTTTGGTTAAGTCGCCTGGAACATCAACTTTTTCCGCGTGCCGGCGACCTGACGCAAGAAAAAGACCCGCTGCTGTACCGTTATATTCTGGAACAACACCAGGCTATGTAGAGACGCAAGCCGCTTGTGTCTCTACATAGCAAACGGCTATTTATCCACGCGCACGCGCAACATAATAAACATCCGACAAATCATAAGCCTTGTAACGCGCAGGTTCTTTACGGTGCTGACCGGCATAACTGAGCATCAAACCGATTTTTCTATCAAAATCAATCCAGTCCACAAAAATGGCGGTATGTTTAATATCATTAAAAGAATGATTTACATAGGACAAAAAATCGCCCGGCTGAATCGATTTGAAATTGATCGCTAATGCGTCACCTTTGGTATTCATCACTACTTCACGTTTGCCACGGTAGGGATATCCGGCCCGTTCAAAGATGGCATTGGCATAATCCCAGCAGCTGCCTTTAACCAGCTCACGATTGATTAAGGCCATTTCCCTGCCGGTTTCCAGAACTCGACGTCCTTCAGGAGTCGCTTTGTTTTCTGCGTCTAGCAGAACTTTTGTGTATTTGCTGCTTTTGAATTTTGCCGGGATTGTTATCGCGACACTTTCCGGCTTGGTTGGTAATTGCTGGCAACCACCGGCAAAACCTGCAACAAGACTAACGATTAATAATTTTTTCATAAAAACTCCTCACTAAAAAAGAGTACTAACATAAAACAAAGTTGGTGGATTTTATTATTTTTCAGCATGTTTAATGCCAAAAACTGACGCTATTATTTTTTTACATCCGGTTAACCTATTTTTTAATACTTGGGAAAAGGCGAGTTTCTAAATTCACGTTCTTGCATTTCTTCTTCTTGCAATTCTTTTTCTATCTGGCTTCTGGAGACTTTTCCCTCGGTTTCATAAGATGGGATATTGGCATCCAGATTTTCAGTGTCCACAGGGACAAAGTCGGCATTTGAAATCACCGTAGGAAGACCGTTGCTTTCTTCCAGCGCTGTTCTTAAGGCTTCGCCATTGACTGAAACCGGCCGAGAAACACTGGCTTTTTCAATCAGGTTCAAGGCAATATCCAGCCGCTGTTGATAACTGGTCTCCTCGCCTTCCAGATTAGGATGCGACTCAACATACAACTGACCGTTCGACCAGCCAATTTTCACCGGCTGATTGATGATATTTACCTGCGTGCCAACCCCTACAATGGGAAACATTTGCTCTATATCTTTTGGGTATAGCCTCATACAGCCGTGGCTTACCTGCATCCCCACACCTTGCGGCTTGTTGGTGCTGTGCAGTAAATATCCGGGAATTCCCAACCGGAATGCAAACAAGCCCAGTGGATTATCAGCACCTGCCGGCCAGACATCGGGCAACGGATCACCTTTTGCCAAGTGTTCCGCTTTAATCGAGGGCGGCGGGGTCCAGGTTGGATTTTTAACTTTTCCGACCACCTTTGTCACGCCCAGCGGGGTTTTCCAGTCTACCCTGCCAATTCCGACGGAATAAGAAATCACTTTTCCCTTGCCCGGCGGATAATAATAAAGCCGGTATTCAGGCAAATTTATCACAATGCCCTGTCTTGGTGCATCAGGGAGCAGATAACTGCTAGGAATCCGCACCTCCGTATCTTCACCCGGCAGCCAGCGGTCTACACCTTTGTTGGCTCTGACAATTTCTTCCTGTCCGAGTAAATGCTTCACTGCAATATCGATTAAACTCTCTTCCTGCTTTGCCCGTACATAAACAGGTTTGCCCATACCGTTATCAATAAGGCCGTCTGTAGCTTTAGGCAGATTAAAAGTAGCCGCACTTGCGTCGTTTAAGGCAAACAGCAAGCTTGCACCAAGAAAGGTTTGACCTAACAAAAAGCTTTTTTTGTTAGCTGTTGATATTTTCACTACAGGATTTGCAGAATCAGGATTAAATAACGCGGTCATTAGTGTTTGTTTTCTCCGCCGAATAGTTCCAGCAGTCTGGGTAAAAAGTTGGCAAACTCAGCCGTCATAATGGAAAAGTCTACATCAAAACGTTCTATTTCAGTTTCTGCATTGGTATCTGCGACCTGCTCCTGAATCAAATCCAGAAAGTTCAAGCGCTTAACCGACAGGTTTTCATCCAGAATGAATGACAGGCGATCTTCCCAGTTTAACGCCAATTTAATCACCTGTTTGCCGGTTTCCAGATGGTTTTTGATTTCCGGCAAGGCTAAATCGTGTTTTTTGCAACGCACAATCCCGCCATCTTCTTCAGGAGAGCGTAGTTCACATTCATCTGCAATGCTGATTCCTGTTGGGGTTGCGTTGTTGATTAACCATTCGGTCATGGTTGCAACCGGTTTTTGCACAGTATTGACCGGCACCACCGGTAATGAGCCTAAACATTTACGCAAACTGCTGAGAATGTCTTCGGCTTTGCCGGTGGAGCCGCTATCCACCACCACCCAGCCACCTTTCGGGTCTATGTAGGCGTAAGTGTTACGGGAAAATGAGAAGGCTCTGGGCAATAATTCAAAAATTAGCTCATCCTTGACTTCGGTGCGTTCTTTTTTGGATAACTTCCGCGCCTGCTGGGTTTCAATCTCAAGGATTTTTTCTTGCACCAGCTCATTGATGACCGAAGCGGGGAGAACTTTTTCTTCTTTTTTTCCGCAGACCATAATATAGCCGTTGCTGCTGTACGCCAGTTGCTCAGAACCGCGTCCCAAAGGCGAAGTCCAGCCGAAACTGGATTCATCATGGCCGCCGCAAGGGCGAAAGCGCATGGCTTCGAGTTTTTGCTCTACTTCAGCACTGGACAGAGTAAAAGGTTCGGTAAAGCGAAAAAGAGTAAGATTTTTAAACCACATGTTTATAGTTCAGCGTTATTTTTAAGAATATATTCTGTCATTATCGCAAATTTGGAAACTGATAAAAACATAAAGTTTAGTATAAGAATTTCCTTTTTGCATCCCAAAAATGCCTGCCAAGAAAAAATAATCCCAGATAAAATAATCGCTTAGGATTTTTATCAGCAAATTTTTCGCAGATTGTCTGCGTGATAATTGTCTCATTTGCAGTGCTGAAATTGCTGCTGTTCGGGCTACAATGACCGCTATTTCATCCTTTATTCTGCATAATTTGTCATGAATGCTTTTCAATTCCCTTTCTGCCGATTTCAACCTCAGAGGCCAACAGTTTGAAAAACTCTGCCGCTGGTTTTTGCTCAATGACCCGGAATGGCAAGCGCAAATTTCCCAAATCTGGTTATGGGATGATTATCCAAATAACTGGGGACGGGATAGAGCGATTGACTTGGTTTGTGAATTTAAAGACGGTTTGTGTGCTGCTGAATCATTTGGAAAATTCCACGCTGGAGTTCCCCGCCCGTTTTGAAAATCTCTATCAAGTTCAACCCGTCGAAAAAACGACCCCGCGACCACATCAAACCGAAGCGATTAATGCCGTTGTGCAAGGCTTAGCGACTGCCGACAAAGGGCAGTTGATTATGGCGTGCGGCACCGGCAAAACTTTTACCGCACTTTGGATAAACGAAGCGTTACACTCTGAAACCAGGCTGGTTTTATTTCAAAATGACAAAACATTGCTTTTAATTCGGTGAAATGCCAACACAACCTAAATCACCGCCTTTAAAGTAGAATGAAAAAGGATAAAATGATAAAGTTTCAGCCACTTTTTCTCGTTTTTTAACCTTTATAACCATGATGACGACATTTTCTCCACTTAAAAAATTCTCGCTTTCTCTGCTGACCTGTGCTGTGCTCGCTGTTGCGCTGACAGGATGCGGCGATGATAAATCCAATTTTGACCCAATGGATCCATCAAAAATTGAACCTGTAACTGACAAGGAAAAAATAGAGTTTGAACACAAATTCGCCGAACAATGCGTTACCCGTGAAGAAAAGGCGGCTAAAGGGCAAATTTCCGATAAAGCAGCCTTAGAAAACACCTGTTTGTGCATCTCAAAATATCTGATGAAAAACTTAACCGAACAGGAAGCGGAAAAATTTCTCGACGACCATGAAAACCCCGAATCTTTAGTGATTAAGTATGATGCGGCGGCCTATCATTGTTTGCAGGAAAATCAGCCTAAAGCCCCGGATTTTTCCAAAAAATAACCCTTTCGTTTAAAAAGTCAGACTCCTTATTTTCAGGGGACTGACTTTTTTATTGCCATCATTTGATAGCCGACAATTTAGCCAATCATCAAAACTTGCGCTCCTACTCTCAAAGTTAAAGGATTGTTGCCGATAATCAACGCCTTGCAGCTTGATTTTCCACGACATTGTTGCAAACAGACGATTTCGCTTATACTGTTAAGCAACGTTCCACTTTTTAAATACTGATTATTATGCGACTCAAAAAATCCCTTTTATTGCTGGCACTTCTCAGTGCAGGCGCGGTATCCCAGCAAACAATTGCCGGTGATTTGGTAATTAAAATAGGTTCGGCCGCACCTTTAACAGGCCCGCAAGCTTTGTTAGGAAAAGATAATGAAAATGGCGTGAAACTGGCGATTGAGGAAATCAACGCAGCGGGATTAACTATCGGCAAAACCAAAGCCAAAGTTGAACTGTTAAGCGAAGACGATCAGGCTGACCCGCGTGCAGCAACGATTGTGGCGCAAAAATTTGTCGATCAACAGGTGAATGGCGTTATCGGTCATTTAAATTCCGGTGCCACCATTCCCGCTTCAAAAATTTACAATGATGCCGGTATTGTGCAGATTTCCCCTTCCGCAACCGCAATTGCCTATACTGCACAAGGCTACAAAACCGCGTTTCGGGTGATGACTAACGACAGTCAGCAAGGACTGGCGCTGGCAAATTATGCCGTGAAAAATCTCAAAGCGAAAAACATTGCGATTATTGATGACAGAACCGCTTATGGACAAGGCTTGGCAGATGAGTTTGAAAAAGATGCCAAAGCAGCAGGAGCAGCTATTGTGGCGCGGGAATATACCAATGATAAAGCGGTTGATTTCACCGCGATTATCACCTCGATAAAAGGCAAAAAGCCGGATGTAGTCTTTTTTGCCGGCATGACTCCGCAGGCCGCGCCGATGATGCGGCAAATTGTCGGTCTCCAGCTTAAAGCCCAGTTTTTGAGCGCCGATGGGGCAAAAACACCGGAATTTATTAAACTGGCAGGCGGCGCGGCGGAAGGTGCGATTGCCTCTTCTCCCGGCGTGGTGCTTGAGCAATCCGCTAATGGCAAAGCTTTTGCGGCCAAGTTTGAGAAAAAATTCGGCAAAATCCAAAACTACGCCCCTTATGCTTATGAAGCCACGCTCACATTGATAGAAGCGATGAAAGTTGCAGGTTCTGCTGATCCCGCTAAATACCAGCCTTTTCTGGCAAAAATCAGCCGCAATGGCGTGCTTGGCCCGATTGCGTTTGATGCCAAAGGGGATATTAAAAACGGTGCAGTCACTCTTTATCAGGTTAAAAAAGGAAGCTGGGTAGCCCTGCCCTAAATAATGGATATTTTCCTGCAACAACTGATTAACGGCCTGGTGTCCGGCAGCATTTACGCGATTGTCGCGCTGGGCTATACCTTGGTTTACGGGATTTTGCGGTTGATTAATTTTGCCCACGGCGAAATTGTGATGCTGGGGGCGATGATTGCGTTATCGGTTATCGGATTGCTGACAGATAGCGGGTTGCCAGGTTTGCTAATTGTGTCGCTGGGTTTGCTGTGCGCCATTCCTTGCTGCATGTTGATAGGTTATTTAATTGAGCGGATAGCCTATCGCCCGTTGCGGCACGCACCAAGTCTGACGCCGTTAATCACTGCCATCGGCGTTTCCATTGTTTTGCAAAATCTGGCCATGATGATTTGGGGAAAAGAATTTATTTCTTTCCCGCCGCTGATTGATGTTCAGTATTTTTCCATTTCAGAAGCCACTATCAATAGCGTGCAGATTTTTATTGTCATTGTCTCCACCCTGATGATGACTGGCTTGAACTATCTGGTGAATAAGACCAAGCTCGGCAACGCCATGCGGGCTACGGCGCAAAATGCCGAAGTGGCGGGGTTAATGGGCGTAAATGCCAACACAATTATTTCGCTGACGTTTGTAATCGGTTCGGCGCTGGCTGCGGTCGCGGGAATGATGGTGACGATGAATTACAATGTTGCCCATTATGACATGGGTTTTATGCTCGGTTTAAAAGCCTTTACCGCTGCGGTTCTGGGAGGAATCGGCAATCTGCGCGGCGCAATGTTCGGCGGTATTTTGTTAGGCATTATTGAAAGCATGGGCGCAGGATATTTAGGCACGCTTACGAATGGCATGTTTGGCAGCAATTATCAGGATGTGTTCGCGTTTTTTACCTTGATTGGCGTGCTGATTTTTAAGCCGTCGGGTTTATTAGGTAAAGCCGGTGGAGAGCGTCCTTAAGATGGTCAAAAAAATCCTTTCTGCTTACTGCAAACTCCCCTACTGCAAAGTTATCTCCTCGCTTTTGCTAGGGTTAGTATTATTAACGCTGCCGTTTATTACCGACTACGCATTAGGCAGAATCTGGGTTCGGATTCTGGATTTCAGCCTACTCTATATTATGTTAGCGTTGGGCTTGAATATCGTGGTCGGTTTCGCCGGTTTGCTGGATTTAGGCTTTGTGGCTTTCTTTGCGGTCGGCGCGTATTCTTACGCGATTTTAGGCTCACCGCATTTAGGTATTCATTTGCCAACCTGGTTGCTGTTACCTATCGGCACGGTATTAGCCGGATTTTTTGGCATTCTATTAGGCACACCGACCTTAAAATTACGCGGTGATTATCTGGCTATTGTCACCTTAGGCTTTGGCGAAATCATTCGGATTTTCCTGAACAATCTCAACGCCCCGTACAACTTAACCGGCGGCCCGCAAGGCATTAATCTGATTGACCCGTTAAACTTCGGCGGCATTTCCTTATCACAAGCGGGCTGGTTTCCCGCAGTTTACAACTACTATTACTGTTTTCTGGTTTTTGTGCTGCTGATTATTTTTACCACCCATCGCTTGCAATATTCCCGCATCGGTCGCGCCTGGGTGGCGATTCGCGAAGATGAAATTGCCGCACAAGCCATGGGCATCAATACCCGCAATATCAAATTGCTGGCCTTTTCGATGGGCGCCAGTTTCGGCGGCTTGGGCGGCGGTTTGTTTGCCGGTTTTCAGGGGTTTGTCAGCCCTGAAAGTTTTAACCTGATGGAATCGGTGATGATTCTGTGCATGATTGTCTTAGGCGGTATGGGACATATTCCGGGAGTGATTTTTGGCGCGATAGTGTTGACCGTGTTGCCGGAAGCCTTGCGTTATCTGGGGCCGCTGCAAAACAATGTTTTTGGCAAAATTCTGGTTGATCCGGCGGATTTGCGAATGCTGGTGTTTGGCATGGCGTTGATTCTGGTGATGTTATTACGTCCTGCGGGATTGTGGCCCTCACCGATTAGAAAACAGGAATTTGATGAAGCAATCGAGGACAGCAATGACTGAGAAATTGCTGGAAATTAACGGAATTAGCAAACATTTCGGCGGCATTTCAGCCTTGACCGATGTCTCGCTACAGATTCAGCACGGAGAAATATATGCCCTGATAGGCCCAAACGGCGCCGGAAAAACCAGTTTATTCAATGTTATCACCGGCATTTACACCCCGGACAGCGGCAGCATTTTGTTAAATGGCAAAGCAATGACCGGCAAAAAACCGCACGAAATGGCAAAAGCCGGGGTGGCCCGGACGTTCCAGAATATCCGCCTGTTTCACAGCATGACCGCATTGGAAAATGTGATGGTGGGTAGGCATTGCCGTACTTCTGCCGGAGTTGTCGGTGCGGTTTTTCAGCATCCGAAAGCCAAAACCGAAGAAATGGCAATTAAAAATCGGGCGCGGGAATTACTGGAATATGTCGGAATTGCCAGACATGCCAACACCGTAGCCAGAAATTTAAGTTATGGCGACCAGCGGCGTTTGGAAATTGCCAGGGCCTTGGCGACCGAACCGTTACTTTTAGCGCTGGATGAACCGGCAGCGGGAATGAATCACACCGAAACCAACAGCTTGGAAGAATTGTTCCGTAAAATTCGCGCCGACGGAGTAACGTTGTTGTTGATTGAACACGACGTAAAACTGGTGATGGGCTTGTGCGACCGAATTACCGTGTTAAATTTTGGCAAAAAAATCGCCGAAGGTACGCCGGATTTTGTCAAAAATCATCCTGAAGTGATTGAAGCTTATCTGGGGGTCAGCGTTTAATGAAATTGCTGGACGTACACAATTTAAAAGTTCATTACGGTGGCGTGAATGCGGTGAAAGGGATTGATTTTCATCTCAATGCGGGGGAAATTGTCGCGCTGGTTGGTGCAAACGGCGCGGGGAAAAGTTCTACCCTAAGAGCGATTTGCAAACTGGCTCCGCATTCAGGAAAACTGTTTTTTGATGGCAAGGATTTAGCGGCGGTTAAAAGCCATGATTTGGTGCGGTTGGGCATTGCGTTAGTGCCCGAAGGGCGCGGTATTTTCAGCGATTCTTCAGTAGAAGAAAATCTGTTGATGGGGGCCTATATTCATAATGATGCGAAAATAAAAACCGATTTGGAAAAAATTTATACTTTATTTCCTCGCTTAAAAGAACGCAATCAACAGGCGGCGGGGACTTTGTCGGGTGGTGAGCAGCAAATGCTGGCGTTGGGACGGGCTTTGATGAGTCGTCCGAAGCTTTTGTTGCTGGATGAGCCGTCGATGGGACTTGCACCGTTGATTGTGAAGGCGATTTTTGATGTGTTGAAACAGATTGCCGCTGATGGCATGACGATTTTTCTGGTGGAGCAAAATGCCGGTTTGGCGTTGGAGTTGTCGATGCGCGGTTATGTGATGGAAAGTGGGAATATTGTGCTGACGGATTCCGCGCCTGCTTTGTTGCAAAATCCGCAAATCCGGGCTGCTTATTTGGGGCAGTAAAAACTATTTTTCCAAACTTGATGATGTTTGCAAAGACGCAGAATTTTGGGTCTTTACATTGAAATTCATCTTTGGTTTTGCACCAATCCCACATAAAAACTTCCTGCTTTTGGTGTTTTTCATGGACAATGCGAAAAACAACCTAATAAAGATTCCAGAGGTTAAAAATGTTCGGCTTAAAATTCATCAAATTTCAGCCCACCGATTATGTATTGCAATATAAAAACGGACGCTTAGTCCGGTCGGGTGCAGGCTTGTCGTTTTTTTATGTCACCCTGACCAGTTCCTTAGTCAGAATTCCCATCGGCAGCGTGGACGTGCCGTTTATCTTCGCCGAAGTCACCGCCGATTTTCAGGAAATCACCATTCAAGGACAAATCACCTATCGGATCTGTGACCCGAATAAATTAGCGCAATTAATGAATTTTACCCTCAGTCCTGACGGCAAAAATTACAGCAGCGACGACCCGCAAAAATTATCGCAACGGTTGATTAATAACACCCAGGTTTTAACCCGCACTTTATTAAAAACCCTGCCGTTGAAAAATGTGCTGATTAATTCCGACGCCCTGGTGAAATCGCTCAATGCGCAATTGCCGGAAACCAAAGCCATTAATTCCTTAGGGATTGAAATCCTTGATGTTTCCATCACCGCGATTAAACCCACGCCGGAAATGACCCGCGCTCTGGAAGCCGAAGCCCGCGAGCAGATTTTGTTATTGGCGGACGAAGCAATTTATTCGCGCCGTAATGCCGCTGTCGAACAGGAGCGGATTATCAAGGAAAACGAACTCAATACCGATATTGCTGTGGAGCAGAAAAAACGCCAAATTCGCGAAACCCAAATGGAAGCTGAAAAAGCCATTCAGCAAAAAGAGCGGCAATTAAAAGAAGCGCAAATGGCCACGGAAATTGTCCTGGAACAACAAAAGGCAGAATGGGTGGCCTTGGCCAGCAAAAACGCGCGGCTGCAAGCGGATGACAAAGCCTATAGTGCAGCGGCAATCATGAAAGCTTTTGCCGATAGCGACCCGAAAATCATTCAGGCGTTGGCAAGCAACGGCATGAATTCTAATCAGTTAATTGCCCAGGCTTTTAGAGAATTGGCAGAAGGCGCGGAAAAAATCGGCCAATTAAATATTTCCCCGGATTTGTTAAATGAGTTACTGTTGAAAGAATAGCGCCAGCATGAGCAGCTTAACTGAAAACAAGATTATTCTGATTGTCCGCAAAACCCGCCTCGATGAACTTATTAACCGTTTTAATACGCTGTCGCAGGCGCGATTTTATCTGGAACATTTAGGCGCGGATTTTTCCAGCTATCAACAGGAAGACACGGTTTATAAACAGGCGGTGCAAGTCGCGCAGAAGATTTTGGCGCATTTTGGACGGGTGCAAATTCTCGACCGCCAGTTTTTGCCGAATTTTGTCTTCGGCGACCACGATATTGTGGTGGTGATTGGGCAAGATGGTTTGGTGGCGAATGTGTTGAAATACTTAGACCAGCAGCCGGTAGTCGGTGTGAATCCTGACCCTAAACATTTGGAGGGGGTATTATTGCCGTTTTATGTGACCGATTTGCAGGCGTTAATTCCGCGCATTTTTAACCAAAATCATGCGATTAATAAAATCAGCATTGCTCAGGCGCAATTAACGACCGGACATGTTTTATATGGCGTAAATGATTTTTTCATTGGTGCGAAAAGCCATGTTTCAGCCCGTTACCAGTTGCAAATTGGCGACCGTAGCGAAACGCAATCTTCCAGTGGCGTGATTGTTTCCACCGGCTTGGGTTCCACTGGCTGGCTGAAAAGTATTCTGGCTGGAGCACGCGGAATCAGCGCGGCGTTATCCGGGCAAGAGGTCAATATTCCGGCACAGATGATGCCGTGGAATGCGGATTATTTATATTTTTCGGTGCGCGAACCCTGGCCGAGTAAAAGTTCATCGGCAGAAATTACTTTTGGCAAAATTACCCGCGACCAGCCGTTGCAGATTCATTCACAAATGCCGGAAAACGGCGTGATTTTCAGCGACGGCATCGAGCAGGATTTTGTCGAATTTCAGGCAGGAACTTTGGCGACTATTACGCTGGCGGATAAACAGGGGCATTTGGTGGGCAGGTAATGAGAAATGTACACGCGGCGAAAGGTTAAACTCTAAATTAAAAACTGAAGGTGGAAATTATGAAATTAGCATTAAGACTGGCTTTTCTTCTTGCCATTATCTTAACCGTTCCAGGATGTCTTGAAACAAAACAGGAAATCACACTTAATCCGAACGGTTCTGGAAAAGTGGTGTATGAGCTTAAGCAACCGCTGAATCCGTTTGGCAGTATTTCGCTTGGAGACAGTAAACAAACAGCACCGGAAGACAGCGCGAAAAAAGAAGCTCAAACGATTTTAGATGATTCAAAAGGGGTGGATGTATGGAAAGATATTTCTTATCAAGCCAGTGATGATGGCAAATTTGTTTTTAAAGGCACCGCTTATTTTAAGTCATTTAATGATTTACAAATCGGGGGTAGCTCTAAGTCGAATAAAGATGTCACCTTGAAACAAGATGCCAATAGCTTATCGCTTAATTGGGTGCAGACAGAAAAACCAACGAAGGAAAAATCTGTACCGCTTAGTAAAGAGGAAATTAGTAAAAAAACCAAACAAACCCAGATCGAAATGCGGCAGTCTCTTAAAATGATGGAGATTTTTTTTAAGGATTTTAAAGACGAGGTCATTTTTCATTTGCCAGGGAAAATAGATAAAATCAACAACCTGAGTAAAGTTGATGACAACACGGCTTCTTTGACTATCAATGGCGAAGAAATATTAAAACTCATGAACGCTTTTGTGGAAAACGCGGATGAAATAGAGAAAGCCGTTAAAGAGGGACGTAATGTCAATGACCAGGAGTTTTTACAAAAATATCTTATGGGGAGTGGCAGTAATCTGCTTGAAAATGATGAGCCGCCTGTTGTTGGAGTTTCAGGCGAGATGCAGCCTTTATTTGATTATAATGAAGAAGTTGCAAAGGCCAAAAAAGATTTTCCTGCGATGAGCAAAAAGCTGGGTTTAAACGGAAAAGCTTCTGTGAAGTAGTAGCCCGTATGAAGCTTTGCGGAATGCGGGAAAGGTGTGAGTTTACCCCGGATTCTATTGCATTCCATCCGGGCTACTTGCTAAAAAAACAGCGGTATAGAGCGTGCAAAGCGGCGTTATAGTTGTAATCCTCTGTACATGACAAAAAATAACTCGTTGAAAATGTGACAAAATATTATATTTTTGCGAAACGAAAGATTATGTCCCACTTCAACGAGCTATCAACTATGTTAAACCAACACTTTCGCTGGAACAAGGCGCGGATGGAT
>CAIQWF010000074.1 GCA_903875455.1 uncultured Pseudomonadota bacterium | reverse complement strand
GCTACCGTGCGTTTTGCCCGTGAGCATAATATTCCCTATTTAGGGATTTGTTTGGGAATGCAGGTGGCGGTGATTGAGTTTGCCCGCAATGTCGTCGGCTTGGAAGGTGCGTACAGTACCGAATTTTTGCCGACGCCGTTACATCCGGTGATCGGCCTGATTACCGAATGGATGACGGAAATGGCGGTGTGGAAACGCGCGGCGAGGATTCGGATTTAGGCGGCACCATGCGCTTGGGTAGCCAAAAATGCCGCTTGCAGTCCGATTCACTGGCGTTTAGCGTTTATCAAAAAGAAGTGATTACCGAACGGCATCGTCACCGTTATGAGTTTAACAATAACTATATCGAACAACTGGAACAGAAAGGGATGAAATTTTCCGGCAAGTCTATTGATGGTCGCCTGGTGGAAGTGGTTGAAATTCCAGAGCATCCCTGGTTTTTGGCCTGTCAGTTTCATCCTGAATTTACCTCGACTCCGCGTAGAGGTCATCCGCTGTTTTCAGGTTTTGTCGCCGCTGCTGCCCAGCATAAACAGGCGAATGAGTGAAATAATGGCTTTGTTGCCGCAAAGCCTTGATTTTATCCAATCCGATTAATTTGACTGACGAGACTTTTATGAAACTCCATACCGCGCCTTTTTTATCCGCTTTAGCTGCTGCCGTGTTGCTGTCCGGGTGTTCTGCGTTAACCGATACCATCGCCGCCAGCACACAGACTTTTACCGACACGACCAAATCCAGTTCAGAAGTCAGTACCAACGCCTCAAAATCGGCTCCTGAAACCGCACAACTAAAGCAGGCAGTGGAATTTGCCGCGATTAACTGGATGCAGCTAAGTGCCAATATGGCAAGTGGTCAGGGCGAACATTTAAGGGCGATGGCGGATTTGCTCCGAGTCAAGCCTGCTCAAAAGCCAGCTTTTTATAGCATGACCAAGTCCAAGTTTGCTCAGTTGATTCCATCCACTGAAACCACGCCCGAGCAGTTAGTAAAAAGCTTGAAAGCCGAGATTGGACGGTTGGGTCAAGTCTAAGTTTATTGCTGCGGTCTTGATGCGATATTTTTTATGAAAGTGCTTAAAAAATGCCGTTCTTTAAGTATGGCGGTTTTAATAATGCTGGTGACGGACTGTAAAAGTGATGACAATCTTTTTGAGTCCACTACGGCGGTATCCATCACCACCGTTTATTATGGCACTTCAAGCAATAAATTCTATTCCGCTGAAAACAAGCTTCAGGCCATCCAGTTTGCGCGGATAAACTGGTCAAATTTAACAGCGGACATGGCCAGTGGTCGGGGCGAATATTTGAGTACGCTGGCCGATTTAATCGCGGTTAAGCCAGCGCAAAAAGCTGCATTTTATCGAATGGCGAAAAAACGGTTTAGCCAGTTGCTTCCTGCCGCTGAAGTTACCCCTGAACAGTTGGTAACAGCTTTGAAAGTTGCCAGTGAGAAACTGGACAAAACATAAATCCGGTTTTCTGTCTGTCAGGTTCGGCTTTATTACGTTGACTCTCCTCTCCCTCTAAAACCACTACTTTGGCAAGCTTCCAACACAGGATTTAGTTTGAATATCATTCAATCTGCTGTCGCTATGAATCTTTAATGACTTTATTATCTTGAAGGAACATAACTATGCAGGTTAAATCCCTTTGCCTATTTCTGATTGGCTGTTTAAGCGGTTGTACTGTAGGCCCCGATTATCACCCAGTCCAAGCTGAAGTTCCTGAGCACTGGCAAGCTGAACAGCAATTTAATCCAAACCTGAAACCGGCCAGTTCCGAAAGCTTGAAAAACTGGTGGCAAAGTTTTGGTGATGTAACGCTTAACCAGCTAATGACACGCGCTCTGACTGGCAATAGAGATATTAAAATTGCGCTGGTACGCATTGAGCAGGCTCGCGCCGAACGGAGCGGCACACGCGCTGAATTGTTTCCGACGGTCAACGCCAAACTGGGGCCGCAACGTCAGAGCAATCCGATGCCGGGAATCGCACCGGGACTGCGTTACAACCTGTTTGAAATCGGTTTCGATGCGTTGTGGGAAATCGATTTGTTTGGCCGCCAACAACGCCGACTGGAAGCGGCCAGTGCTGATTTGGAAGCTGCCGCTGAACAATATGCACAGACTCTGGTGATACTGACCGCAGAATTGGTACGCAGTTATATCGAATATCGGAATTTTCAAAATTTGCTGACCATCACCCAATCCAATTTGGAGTCGATGCGTAAAACCCTGACTTTGACTGACAGACGCTTTCAGGAAGGTGTTGGAACACGGCATGATGTGGTGCGGGCGAAAGCCCAGGTCGAAATTACCGCCGCGCAGATTCCCAACTTGCAAGCCAATAAAAATGCCTGTTTGCGGCAACTGGAATTACTCATCGGACAACAGCCGGGAACTCTCACGACTAAATTAGCCCAACCTGCACCGATTTCATTGCTGGCAGAACAAAAAATCCTCACTTCACCGGCGGAAACTATCCGCAACCGCCCCGACATACATATTGCTGAACGACGTTTAGCAGCGGCCACCGCCATGCAGGGCGCGGCTATCGCAGAACTATTCCCGAAAATCTCGCTGTCGGCTTTTTTGGGGTTACGCAATACCGACATTGAAACTCTGTTTAAATCGGCAGCCTTTTCTTACGGGACGATTGCCAATTTTATCCAGCCGTTGCTGAATTTTGGCCGAATTCGGGCCGGCATTGATTTAGCCGAAGCTCGGCAACAGGAAGCCTATTTTGCTTACGAAAAAACTGTGCTGGAAGCGTTGCGGGAAACCGAAACCGCGTTAACCCATTATTTACAGGCTGAAATTCGCCGCCAGACTTTAGCGCGGGCGGTGACTGAGCAGAAAGAATCGCTACGTTTGTCACAATTGCGTTATCAGGAAGGCGCGAGTTCGTTTCTGGATGTACTGGATGCGCAACGGGCTCTGTATGGAGTCGAAAGTGATTTAGCCAACGCCCAGGCCGCTACTGCCGTTTATTTAATTGCCGTTTATAAATCATTGGGCGGCGGTGCTAACGCATTATCACCGGCCTCGATTTCTGGAGAAAACCCCTCATGAAACGCTCTTTCCGATCCAGCCTGATTTTCATCACGCTTATTGCCGTTGTTGGTGCAGCGTGGTGGTTTTTGCGTCCGAAAGAATTGCCAACCAGTATTGCCAGCGGCAATGGCCGGATTGAAGCAACTGAAATCAACATTGCCACTAAAACGCCGGGACGAATTGCCGAAGTTTTGGCGCGGGAAGGTGATTTTGTCAAAACCGGGGAAGTTTTGGCACGGATGGATATTCAAAACTTGCTGGCTCAAAAAGCTGAGGCGATAGCGCAAACTCGTCATGCCGAATCTGCGCTGCAAACCGCAAAGTCGATGGTGATTGAGCGGGAAAGTGAATATAAGGCGGCGCAGGCGGTGGTGACACAGCGCAATGCCGAGCTGAACGCGGCAGCTAAACATTTAAAACGTTCAAAGAATCTGGTCGGTGAAGGCGCAACGCCACAACAGGAAGTTGATGATAATAATGCGCGGGTGCAGGGAATGCGAGCGGCTGTGGTGGTCGCTCAGGCCCAGGCTGCCGCTGCTCAGGCCGGAATTAATGCAGCCAAATCGCAGGTGGTGGAGGCGCAGTCACTGATTGAAGCCGCCAAAGCATCGGTCGCGCGAATTCAGGCGGATATTGACGACAGCGAACTGAAAGCCCCGCGTGACGGGCGGGTACAATATCGGGTTGCAGAACCCGGTGAAGTGCTGGCGGCGGGCGGACGAGTGTTGAATATGGTGGATTTGACCGATGTCTATATGACTTTTTTTCTGCCCACTGAAGCGGCGGGGAAAGTGGCACTCGGCAGTGATGTACGTCTGGTGCTGGATGCGATTCCAGAATATGTGATTCCAGCCAAAGCCAGCTTTGTCGCGAGTGTCGCCCAATTTACCCCGAAAACGGTAGAAACCGAAAGTGAACGCTTGAAGCTGATGTTTCGGATACGGGCACGGATTGATGCGGCGGTGTTAAAGCAGCATATCACCCAGGTCAAAACCGGTTTGCCGGGCAAGGCTTATGTCAAACTTGATCCCAAAACCGAATGGCCGGCGGAATTGCAGGTCAGGTTGCCGCAATGAGTCTCGATGGAGCCGCAGTTGTCACAGTTCAAAACGTGAGCTTACGTTATCGCAACAAGTTGGCATTGAATGACATCAGTTTGACGGTTCCTGCTAATTGTATCGTTGGCTTGATAGGTCCCGACGGGGTGGGCAAATCCAGTTTAATGTCGTTACTGACCGGCGCACGGAAAATGCAGACCGGTCGAATTGAAGTGTTGGGTGGCAATATTGGCAAAGCCAGCCATCGCCGCGTCGTCTGCCCGCGTATCGCTTACATGCCGCAAGGTTTGGGGAAGAATCTGTACCTGACCTTGTCGGTGTTTGAAAATGTGGATTTCTTCGGTCGCCTGTTTGGTCATACCCATACTGAACGGCACCGCCGAATTAATGAATTACTGGAAAGCACCGGTTTGGCTCCGTTTCGCGACCGTCCGGCGGGAAAATTATCAGGAGGGATGAAACAAAAACTGGGACTGTGTTGCGCATTAATTCACGACCCTGATTTATTGGTACTGGATGAACCGACTACCGGGGTTGATCCCTTGTCGCGGGCGCAATTCTGGGAGTTGATTGAACGGTTGCGCAGCCGTCACAGCGGCATGAGCGTGCTGGTTTCTACCGCTTATATGGATGAGGCGGAACGCTTCGACTGGCTGTTGGCAATGGATGACGGCAAATTATTAGCCTCTGGTACTGCCGGACAATTACGCCAGCAAACCGCAGCCGATAGTTTGGAAGCCGCTTTTATCCGTTTGCTGCCTGAACAAAAACGCCAAGACCATCAGCCGGTAGTGATTCCGCCGCATGATATTGATAACAACAAGGAAATCGCTATTGAATCGGAAGGATTGACGATGCGTTTTGATGATTTTGTCGCGGTCGATAATGTCAGTCTGCATATTAAACGCGGCGAAATTTTCGGTTTTTTGGGCTCGAACGGCTGCGGAAAATCCACCACCATGAAAATGCTGACCGGATTGTTACAACCGACTGCCGGTGTCGCCAAGCTGTTTGGCAGAACGGTCGATGCCGGTGATATGGCGACGCGGCGGCGGGTGGGGTATATGTCGCAGGCCTTTTCCTTGTATAGCGAACTGACGGTGCGGCAAAATCTGCTGTTACATGCCAAACTGTTTCATCTGCCTGATGCAAAAATTCCCAGCCGGGTTGCGGAAATGGCGCAACGCTTTATGCTGGAAAATGTGCTGGACAATTTACCGGATGACTTGCCGCTAGGAATACGGCAACGTTTATCGCTGGCGGTCGCGGTGATTCATCAACCGGATTTGTTGATTCTGGACGAGCCGACTTCCGGCGTTGATCCGGTGGCGCGGGACCGGTTTTGGCAGTTAATCATTGACCTGGCCCGCCGCGACCAAGTAACGGTGTTTATTTCCACCCATTTCATGCACGAAGCCGAACGCTGTGACCGCATTTCATTGATGCACGCCGGCAAAGTGCTGGCCAGTGATTCTCCGGCCAAACTGGTCGAGCGCAGCGGTCTGGCCACGCTGGAACAAGCGTTTATTGCCTATCTGCAAAGTGCGGAAAATCTCAACGAACAGTTTTGTCCGGTTGAACTGTCACCTGAAAGTCCGGTCAAAACTCAGGCATCCACTGCGACGCGGCAAGTCAGCCACCGCTTTAGTTGGCTACGGTTATTCAGCCTGACCATCCGCGAAGCGCTGGAACTGCGCCGCGACCCGGTGCGTACCGGAATTGCCCTGTTCGGCACCCTGTGTTTGATGTTTACCTTTGGTTACGGGGTGAATATGGATGTGGAAAATTTGCGTTTTGCGATTCTCGACCGCGACCAAACCACGTTGAGCAGCAACTATGCCCTTGATTTAGGCGGCTCACATTATTTTTCCGTCCAGCCGCCGATTAGTGATTACGCCGAACTGGACCGGCGGATGCGTACCGGCGAGTTGAGTTTGGCGCTGGAAATTCCGCCGAATTTTGCCCGCGATGTGCAACGCGGTACGCCGGTGAAAATTGCCGCCTGGATTGATGGCGCAATGCCCAACCGCGCTGAGAATGTGCTGGGTTATGCGCAAGGGATACACCAAACCTGGTTGCAGGAGCAGGTGCGCCGCCGCAGTACAGGGACCGCAGCCGCCGGTCTGATAAACATTGAAAGCCGGTTCCGTTATAACCCGGACGTAAAAAGCCTGCCGGCCATGTCAACTTCAATCATGCCATTATTGTTGATGATGATTCCGGCGATGCTGTGCGCGTTAGGCGTGGTACGGGAAAAAGAACTCGGCTCGATTCTGAATTTATATGTGACACCGGTGACGAAACTGGAGTTTTTCATCGGTAAACAGTTGCCGTATATTGCGTTGGGGATGCTGAATTTTTTTTTACTGGCGGCGATGATGGTCTGGGTTTTTGAGGTGCCGCACAAAGGCGATTTTTTCCTGCTCAGTTGCGGCGCATTGCTGTATGTGAGTTTCGCCACCGGCTTCGGCCTGTTGATTTCCGTGTTCACCGAAAGTCAGATTGGGGCGATTTTTTTGACTTTCATCAGCTCGCTGATTCCCTGCACCCGTTTTTCCGGCATGATTGATCCGGTGTCATCGTTAGAAGGCGGGGCTCGTTTTGTCGGGCAGATTTTTCCCGGCAGCTATTTTTTAACCCTTTGTCGCGGCACTTTTTCCAAAGCCTTGGGTTTTGCCGAGCTCAGCGGGCAATTGCTGCCGATTGCGATTGCGATTCCAGTGGTGGTCGGCTTGAGCATTGTGTTACTGAAAAAACAGGAACGCTGAGGCTGTCATGCTGACTCTGCTGAATATTTTTCATCTTGGCGTTAAGGAGCTGCGCAGTCTGGGGCGTGATACCCTGATGTTGACGGTGATTGTGTTCGCATTGAGCGTACAATTGTATGTGATAGGTAAAGGTCTGCCGCAGTCGCTGAATAAGGCACCGATTGCAATTATTGACGAAGACCACTCGCCCTTGTCGATTCGCATTGCCAGTGCTTTTTATCCGCCGCATTTTTTAACGCCGTTCATGATAGAGCAGGATGCCGCCGATCCGGGCCTGGATGAAGGAATGTATACCTTTGTGCTGGATATTCCGCCGAACTTTCAACGCGACGTGCTGGCGGGCAAGCAACCGACTGTGCAGCTGAATGTCGATGCTACAAGGGTTGCACAGGCTTTTATCGGCAATAATTATGTGCAGGCGATTGTGCATGGCGAAGTGACAGCCTTTGTGCAGAAACACCGAAGTGAGGCGACCTTGCCGCTGGAACTGGAAATCCGTTTTTTGTTCAATCCGAATTTGAATTCGGTCTGGTTTGGCACGGTGATGGAAATGTTGAATATTATTACCGTGTTGTCAGTGATTTTGACCGGCGCCGCCTTGATTCGCGAGCGCGAACACGGCACGATTGAGCATTTATTGGTGATGCCGCTGACGCCGTTTGAAATCATGCTGGGGAAAGTCTGGTCGATGGCTTTAGCGGTGGTGATTGCTGCCACTGCCTCCATTATTTTTGTGGTGCAAGGTTGGCTGGAAGTGCCGCTGCAAGGCTCGTTAGGATTGTTTATTGCCAGTCTGAGCCTGTATTTGTTTGCCACCACTTCTCTGGGGATTTTTCTCGGCACGGTGGCACGTTCAATGCCACAGATGGGTTTGCTGCTGCTGGTGATTTTATTGCCGTTACAAATGTTATCCGGCGGCTTTACTCCGCGTGAAAGTATGCCGCAGTTGATTCAGAACCTGATGCTGGCTGCACCTTCCACCCATTTTGTCGCTCTAGCGCAGGCCATTCTGTATCGGGGCGCGGGGATTAGCATTATCTGGCCGCAATTAATCGCATTGTGCGGGATTGGCAGCGTGTTTTTTCTGCTGGCTTTGATTCGTTTCCGCAAAACCATTGGCTCGATGGCCTGATTTTATCCGCAAAGATTCCTGCGCCGGATTGATTAAAATTAAATTCTGAAAAATCAGCTTATCCAGTAAAATCTAGCTATGTTCAGTATGAATTTAGTGATTGAGTACATATTCTAAAGGCATATTTTATATATCTTTTAAAATCAACAAGATACAACGTATGAAGGAGTTTGCTTTGAAACCGGTAAAAGTAGGTGTGTTAGGATTGGGAACAGTCGGTGGCGGCACTGTTAATGTATTAAAAAGAAATGCGCAAGAAATTGCCCGCCGCGCCGGACGCGACATTATTATCACCCGTGCTTCGGCCAGTGATTTGGGAAAGGCGCGGATTTGCGATACCACCGGTATTGCCCTGACCACGAACAGCCTGGAAATTATTAATGATCCTGAAATTGAAATTATTCTGGAGTTGATGGGCGGCACCACTCAGGCGAAAGAACTGGTTTTGGCGGCACTTGCCAATGGCAAGCACGTTGTCACGGCTAATAAAGCCCTGATTGCCTTACACGGTAATGAAATTTTTGCCAAAGCCAGTGAAAAAGGGCTGATTGTTGCATTTGAAGCGGCGGTTGCCGGTGGCATTCCGATTATCAAAGCCATCCGCGAAGGTTTAAGCGGTAATCAAATTCAATGGCTGGCGGGGATTATTAACGGTACCGGCAATTTTATCCTCACCGAAATGCGTGACAAAGGCCGGGATTTTGCCGATGTGTTGGCCGAAGCGCAAGCTTTGGGTTATGCCGAAGCAGACCCGACTTTTGATGTGGAAGGTATAGATGCCGGTCATAAACTGACGATTCTGGCGGCGATTGCTTTCGGGATTCCGTTGCAGTTCGATAAGGTTTATACCGAAGGCATTACCAAAATTACCCGCGCCGATGTTGAATATGCCGAGCAGTTAGGTTATCGGATTAAAAATCTGGGGATTGCCAGAAAGACGGATAAAGGGATTGAATTACGGGTTCATCCCACGTTAATTCCGCATCGCCGTCTGATTGCCAATGTTGATGGCGTGATGAATGCCGTGTTAGTGAAAGGCGATGCTGTCGGTGCCACGCTTTATTATGGCGCGGGGGCGGGCGCTGAGCCTACTGCTTCTGCGGTTGTTGCCGATGTGATTGATGTGGTGCGGGCTTTAACCAGCGACCCTGAAAATCGGGTGCCGCATTTGGCGTTTCAGCCGGAGGCGATTGTGGATATTCCGGTGCTTGCCGCTGAAGAGATTAAAACGGCGTATTATCTGCGGCTGAATGCGGAAGATAAACCCGGTGTGTTAGCGGATGTGACAAAAATTCTGGCAGACCAGAACATCAGTATTGAGGCGATTATTCAGAAGGAGCCGTGCAAAGGTGAAACTTCGTTGCCGATTATTATGCTGACCCAGCAAACGCTGGAAAAAGAGATGAATGCCGCCATTGCCAAAATGGAAACTTTGCCTACCATTATCGGTAAAGTGAACCGGATTCGGATGGAAACTTTGGGTTAAGGAATTAAAACCTGAATTCAACGCATAAAAAAAGCGACTTGGTGAAGTCGCTTTTTTCTTTTTAAGCTAGTACAAATCGATATTCAATTTTTACTAAACTTTTATACTCTTACATTTCTTCTGCTGGCTCATAGCAACAATTTGCAGCTTTATCTTTCGCTGTCTCAGATTTTACAGTCTCAGCAGTGACAGTACCTGACAAGCTGGCTAAAGCAATAACAGCTAAAGCCATAATAGCTAGTTTTTTCATCATAATTTCCTTCGTTAGAAATTCACACACCATAACTTACATTTCTTCTGCTGGCTCATCGCAGCAATTTGCAGCTTTATCTTTATTGGATTTGGACGCACCAGGAACTTTAATTCCCCGCTTTCCTACTGGCTTTTTAGCCTTTTTCCCAGTTTCTTTTGCTGCGTCAGCTTTTGGCGCTTCTTTTGCAGCATCAGCTTTTGGTGCTTCTTTTGCAGCATCAGCTTTTGGTGCTTCTTTTGCAGCATCAGCTTTTGGTGCTTCTTTTGCAGCATCAGCTTTTGGTGCTTCTTTTGCAGCGTCAGCTTTTGGCGCTTCTTTTGCAGCGTCAGCTTTTGGAGCTTCTTTTGCTGCTTCCGCTGCGGCAGTGCCTGACAAACCTGCCAAAGCAATAATGGTTAAAGCCGTAATCGCTAGTTTTTTCATCATAATCTCCTTCGTTTAAAATCAGTTTTAACAAAACTTAACATTATTTACACTGATATATTAATATAAATTAGCGCTAAAGACACAAAAAATTTCTGTTTTTTTAATCTAAAAAATAATTATCTCAATCAATTAGTTAGTGTTGGCATGATACAAGAAAACATTCATCTATGGCATTTTAAGATAAATGATGCTATTTTGAGAAGTACAAGAGTTTTATGCTTCAAAAAATCACTAACCAATTAACTTTAAACAACAATTCTCCCTTGTGCCTCAATATCGTGCAATTGATTTGATGAGGTTATATATCAGGAGATATATCTATGAAAACCGCCATCAAATTATCGCTTTGTTTTAGTTTGTATTTGAGTACACTGGATTACGCTGTTGCAATAACTACAGACATAGTTCCCACTGCTCCAACTACTATTACTCCTGCTATTCATGCTTCACCAGGAAGCTACACTATTAATGGTGGTCAACCAATTGGAAGCGACACCCTACTTCAGACTTTTAGCAAGTTTAATCTTGCATCGCCAGATACAGTAACCTTTGCTAACAGTGCCTCATACACAAATCTCATCGTTCGTGTTACTGCCGGGGCATCTACGATTGATGGTCAACTAACATCGCTAATTCCCAATTTTTATTTTATCAATCCAGCTGGTGTAACTTTTGGCCCGAATGCTGTTATTGATGTTCCAGGTGCTTTTCATGTCAGCACTGCCGATAAAATGACTATCTATCAGGATACGGGTACTCCCATTCCGTCATATCTGACATATCTGATTGATGCTCACTCAACAACTCCTGTGAGCCCTCTACCTGGGAGCACTCTAGGGGTTGCTCCTCCCGGCAGCTTTGGTTTTTTGGGTGGTAGCAATTCCTCGGTTACAGTTGCTGGTTCAACGCTATCTGTCAAACCAGAAAAAGTATTCGATATAGTAGCAAATAATATCAACATTGGAACGTCAACTACTACCGCTAGCCTAGCTGCTCCCTCAGGCGAAATGCGTCTGGTTGCATTTAAAGGCACTGGTGACGTAAGTGTAGATGCCTCGACTCTGCCGGAACAGAGTTTATTAGCAACTAATGGCGGGGATATCACTATAAGCAACAGCAGCAATGTAACCTCTGAGGGCGGCTACACAAGGTTATGGGGTGGGAATATTAATCTTAATAATGGGGATGTATCAGCCAACTCAACTGCAACAAGCACCGGTTCTGTAACAATAAGAGGCGATACAATAAATATTACTAATACTGGTTCAATTACAACTTCAACAACCTCGGCATCAGCTAACACCCCAGCTGGTAATATTGATGTTAAAGCAAACACTTTAAATATAATTGGTAATACTAGTACTTCATTAACAGGGATTTCCTCATCTGCTCTTTCTAGCACCGGTAACGGGGGAACTGTGACGGTAAATAGTAATATTTTGAATATTCAAAACGGTGGTGCAATTAGAACTGCCACCTTCACTAATGGCAATGCGGGGGCTACTAACGTAACCGCAAATGTTTTGACCATAGATGGGCAAGGTAATACATCAGCTGCTACAGGCATTACATCCAGAGCAAATTTAGGAAGTGTTGGAAATACAGGAAATGCTGGAACAGTCGTGGTTAGTGCAGGTAATTTAACGATTCTCAATGCAGGCCAGATTAGCACTGATACATTTACGAGAGGCAATGCTGGCACAGTCATTGTGAACGCAAACAGCATATTAGTTGATGGTGTTGTAAAAAATTCCTCCGGGGCGGAGTTCCCAAGCAAGATTTCTTCAGGAACAAGAACAAACTCCAGAGGATATACAGGCGATGTCAGTGTGACAGCCAGTAAATCTATTCAGTTAACTAATGGCGGCAATATTGGCATTCAGAGTCTTGTAACAAATCACACGGGAGCAACACCACCGTTGACTGAATCTGCAATCACAATTACCGCCCCTGATATTAGTTTAACCAACAGTAAAATTACTTCCTCGGCAACTAATTCTGCCGGAACAGTTATAGATAACGCCGGCGACATTAATGTCAATTTTTCGCATTGGCTGACCCTAAATTCATCCTTTATCACTACCACAGCAAATACCGGCAATGGCGGCATCATTACCATTAACGGCGGCGAGGCCATTTATTTAGAAAACTCAGGATTTTTAACTTCCGTAAGTGGAGCCACCAGCAATGGCGGCAATATTAACGTGACTGCCGATGCCTTAATCATGAACACCGCCGTTATTCAGGCCAATGCTGTTGGCGGTTCAGGCGGTGACATCAATATCTCGCTAGAAGCTTTAATTCCCAGCCAAAACCGGCTGATTGTCGGCGGTAAGCGAGTGTTGTGGCAACCCAATATCCCCGGATTTAACGTGATTCAAGCTGCATCAGAAAGCGGCGTAAGCGGCACGGTTAATGTCAACTCACCGCAATTTGATATTAGCGGCAGCGTCAGCGGTTTGGATACCAGCGGACTTGTTCTGCCAAACATTACCCAAAATCCTTGCGCCTCCCAAGGAACCCGCTCCAGTTCACTGGCTCGCGGCAGCAAAGGCGGCATTCCGGTAAACGAATCCAAAGCCGGTTTTATTCCTGCCGCCGCCGGTGCGTTACCTGATGCCAAAGCCAAAGCCGGTTCTGCGAAAAACGATTCAGATACAACCGTGTTAGCCGCTAACTCTGTCACCGCACAGAACAATCCTACCTGTACGCCGATATAACCGCTTAAGGTAGAAAGCTAAATTGTAAGTTGGATAACCTGTCAAAACTCAGCTTGATAGCGTAAATCCAGCTTACAAAATATCTGCAAACCTTTTTCAGCTATGCAAAAGGCAATCACTGCCAAAAATTCAGTTTGTTACGCAAATTCAATCCAAAAAACTCTTTTTCCCCTACAATATCAGAAAAACCCTAAGGGGAGAGTTTATTATGAAATGGTTATTCGCTATTGGCGCTGCAATCATCGCAGCCATCGCTGAGGCAAATATATTCGCCTGGGCTGTGATTGGTTTTATCGCCGGTTATGTGCTCAATCTCGCCAGCAGAACCGCCAGTCTGGAACGTCAGCTCAATTACCTGCACTCCGAACTGATGCAGCTTAAAGAGCAACGCTCCGCAGAAGTGCAATCGCCAGAATCGGAAATCCCGTCAGAACTCAAGCAAACTTTCACAGAGCCAGCGCCGCCAGAACATCCAGAACCTCGAGAGTTGACAGAAGAATCACTGCCACCACTGGTATTCCCTGCTAAAACTCAATCCAAAAAAGATCCCTGGATTTCTGAACCTGTTTATCAACAAACCATAAAACCGGCAGAAGCGGAAGCATCATCGCTCGACTCTAATGCCGAACCGGTTATCACTGAACCTTCCGATATAGACAAACTGATTAAATTTATCTGGGGCTGGTTCACTGACGGCAATACCTTTGTCCGAGTCGGCATTGTGATTTTGTTTGTCGGCGTGTCATTTTTGCTTAATCTTGCCATCGATCGCGGCTATATCCCGATTGAGTTAAGACTGTCCGCAGTAGCCGCCGGTGCGATAACTTTACTGGCGCTAGGCTGGCGAT
>CAIQWF010000073.1 GCA_903875455.1 uncultured Pseudomonadota bacterium | reverse complement strand
CTCAGCAATTTTTGCAGTGACATAAAAATTCGGTCGTCTGCCTTCGATTAAGCCTTGTTTCTTTAACAGCTTTGCCTCTGTTTCAGTAATTGCTTTGCTTTTCTGTACCTTGTCCAAAGCAATGACTTCAATCAGATTCAGCGAAGTGCAACGAATCAAAGCACGGGTATAATTTTCATCCAAAATTTTGCCAAACAGTTTCACCTTAACCCGTTGCGGATCGCTTAAGTCATAATCCGGCAAAGGAAAAAAACGCTCCCACTGGATACTAAACGCCTTTTTCAAACCGCTGCCCATTGTATCTATCATCTGCAACTCGACCATTGCATGAGCCAAAAAAGGATTCCGGTATTGGTCAGGGGGAGAATCGGCCTCAATCACAGCTTCCACTGAAGCGGGAATAAAATGGCCTAAATTGGTAAACAGGAGCGCGTCTTCCATTTCAACCACATTAATACGGCCATTTAAACGATAATCCTGATGCGCGATACAGTTATGCAGCAATTCCCGCATTACCCAAGCATCGTATTGAGAAACCTCTGTTGGAAACAGCGTGTTGTCGCCCATATAGCGATAGGTTAAATTGCGCACTTTGGCAAACAAGGCTTCAGTTTTCAGCAAAAACGGGCAACTGAAATGCTGATAATCTCTTTCTATGTTGCGGCTGTCTTTTAGCACCCAGGTCATTTGCGCCTGTGCGGGTGATAAAAAATGTGCTGATTCAGGCTTACCCAGTAACAGAATAGCAGTATTGGTAATCTTATCGGCGATGGTGATTTTGGCTTTGTTTAAAAAAACTCTGTCATCCCAGTTATCAACGTTTACGGCGTGTTCGGGGTGTTTTTGTTTAAAGCGGGTTCGTGCGTAGGCGATAGCTTGCGGGTCTAAGTCGTCAAGGCTGGCATCGTTGCAGATTTTCGCTGACCAATCATCAAGGCTTTGTCCGCGTATGTGTTCCAGTTTGGCAAGATTTAGCGGGCTTAACGATTCGCCTTCTCTGGCAAAATAATGCCCTTCCCATGCTGTCGGTATGCCTTTTAAAGCGGCTGGAATTTCAAACAGCAGTACCCGTCCTTGTGGGTGTTGCAGTTCGTGAATTTCGGTAAAGCTTAGGCGGTTCGTGGTTTTGTTGGCGATTTCTTTTTTCAGGCTGTCAAGGCTGGCGCGGTCTGTACGGTAATGTGTGCCGACAATCTGTTGTTTGTCGTTGATTCCAAAAATCAGCCAGGCGGCGGGTTTGTTTTTTAGGTTGGCTTTGTTGCTGAGGGCTGAGAAATATTGGCCAAGTTTGTCAAAGTGAAAGTCTTTTTTGGCTTCTTTAAATTCAACGCATTCATTTTCAGCGGGCAGGCTGAGGAGTTGGTTTAATAAAGCGGTGAGTTGTTCGGGTGTTTGGGTGGTCATTGTTGTGAAAGCAGTGGATTAACCCACACGTTGCCGCTGAGCAGGTCTTGCATAAGGGCGGTTTTAGTACGTTGAAGCTTTTTTAGTTTATTCATTTCCAGCAATGTGTCATTTTCTAACTGAATAAAAATATTTGATATTTTTTGCTGCTCTTTTAATTCTGGAAGTTTAACGAAATAATTAGACAAAATTCCAGTATTTAGATTCACTTGATTTGAACCATGCCCAATACTTCTTAAATCGTCGTATTTAGACTGAAAAAAACAGAATAAATAATGTTGATGTAAATTTGCATGATTTCCGATAATAGATGCACAAGCTTGATTAATAGCCGCATTAATACTCAAAAAAGCACATCTTCCTCGCGTTTTACCTTGTCCATACATAGCAATTAAAACAGAACCTTTTGGATGAATTCTTAATCCATGTTTTATTGCTAATTGCGTAACTTTTTCTTCAGTATCTTCAATATATGAAAAATTTACTTCTGCTGTTTTGACCCAGGCAATTGTGCCATCTATCCAGTAATTCATATTAGTCCGTGATGGTGTTGTTCCAGAACTAACATTTGCAATTTCACCAAGAGATAAAACACTCCACTCCACCGGAATCCGCCCCAGCGGTGAATCTTTAAAAGCGTGCGTTTGTTCTGAGCGAATATTACCGTGTTCATCAATGCCTTTGCTTAACAGGTCTTGCATTAAGCCGGTTTTAATCCGTTGCTGCTTGGCAATAATCGCTTCGGTTTGTTCGATAGCCGTATCAATACAACTTAAAATTTCGGCGATTTTGGTTTGTTCTTCAATTGATTCAGGAAAATTTACAATTTCTTCGCCGTATTCATTTAGCTTGAAATTAATAATTCCAGTTGTTTGCTGCTGATATTTAAGAACTAATCCAGATTGGTAAAGATGATGCAAAAGAAAAGCCACATAACGCGGAGAAAAATTATTTTTAACTTTGATAACTTCAATAAAATTAGAAGCTGTTCCTTTTAAATCACGGTCACAATAAACCACTCGTCCCGCTGGTTGAATAGGACTTCCTCCTGATTTTTCAATCAGAATAGAACCTTGAGCAACATATCTTTTAGTTAAGATTTGTTTTTCAACTTTTCGATAAGTTATATCTGAATAATCAATTGAACCATTATTACGAAAATTAGTTGAACGCAACACTGGAACTCCATTTTCAGGTGTACCTTCCGAACCCCAATCACCAGCAAAAGAAGTTTCAAAAATATCTCGAATTTTTGTTTTTATCCAACCTTCAACCGCACTCATTTTAAATTCCCTGAAATAAACAACTTCTCAAAATTTGCCGCTGAAATAATAACCGTATCGGTCAGCGTTTGCGCCTCCTCAAAATCACGGTCTCCCGTAATAAAAAGGTCAGCTTTTACACAGTGAGCGCATTCAAGAAATTTTGCATCTTTGCGGTCGCGTGGAAAATCAATAACCCTATTCGGCTGATACAAAACAACAGAATCATCCAGCAACGCCAGCCACCGCGCCACAAACTCAACCGAAAACTTAAACTTCTTGCGCTGCAAAACCTCCCTGTATTCCTCCATAATTGCAGGCGATGCAATCCATTGCCACGCGGCATTATTCATCACCCACAAAATCACCGACTCCGGCAAACCATCTTTCAGCAACGCGGAAACCAAAATATTGGTATCAATCAAAACTTTCATAATCCGTCTCGATACGCCTCAATTTCTGCTGCAATCTCATCTTCTGTTATCGCCTGGGCTTGTGGCAAAGCTTGCGTTTCTTTTAATAACTCACGCCATTTTTTAAGCCGCTGTTGCCGCTGAACCTCATCAGCTTGAGTTTCCGGCAAAATCATAATCAGCTTCGCATGACTGCCAAACCATGAACGATAAGACGACGGCAAATAAGTATTAACCCGTCCGTCCGCTGTTATATCCACTTCTAATTCAATTGCTTGCATAAAAAATACTCCTCATTCTGTCCGGTTTGGTAAATAATTAAGCTGCGTTAAAAATCCATTCAATTCTTGCAAAGTCTTTTCGCGCTGCTGTTCTAAAGCCTGACTCGAAACCGCATACTTATCCCAAAAATTCTCCAGCACCGCCAACAACGCCCACTTTTCTGCATTCAAATACCGCGCTAACTCCGCATTCATCAAATCATACAACTTCAACAAAATCAGCCGCTTCGCCTGCTCTTCTGTCAACGGCTCGCCCACTTCCGCCACCAAAACAGCAATCGCCGTTAAGCGCTCCTGCAACCGCGCCTTATCTTTCAACAACGCCGCTACTTTTTTCTTATCGCCTTCCGCATCCTGCAAAGCCTCTTCAAGTTGCGCCAATAACGCCTCAGTATCCGCCGTTTCCTCATCCGCCCCGATCCGCTTAATGCTCAACTTCAACTCAAGCGCGGCTTGCTCGTCTTTCAACTGCGTTTTAAAAGTCTTCACCCGCTTTTCAATCGCTTCAATCGCCTGCAACTGTGTTTGATAGGCTTGATAATCCGCCACCGCCGACGCCTCAATCATCCCCTTTAAATCATCAAGCTGCTGCTTCAAATACGCCTTAATCACCGCCGCGCTGACGCTCTCGCCTTCCTCGGCTTCATAATCCACCGCTTCAACTGCTTCGCTTAATTCCGCTTGCGCCTCGCTAATTTGCGACTCCAGCAACGCCAAACGATCCGCTTCGGCCTGAAAAAACGCCGCAATCAAATAGCTGTCAGGAATCAAACCATGATGCCAGCCGGTGCTGATAATCGTCTTTAAATCATATCGAATCGTTTGCCACCAGTTCACAAAAATCCCCGCCGCCTGAAACTCATCAAACACCCCCAACGGCAACAACCGCGTTTTCAAACTGGCTAATAACTCACTGCGCACTTGCGGCAAACTGTTCTGCCCCTGCAACTTCGCAAAATCATCCCGCGCTTCCTGCCACCAGTTTTCTAAATGCTCATGCAGCCTGTTTAACGTCTGTTGCAAGGCGGGCAATTGTTCCACAACGGTTTTAATCGCGGCTTTGCTGTCTATTTCAGGCACAAAGTCATAATACCCCTCACGCATCGGCACAAACACATCCGCCACTTGCAGCGAAAATTTAGCCAATACCGCTTTTTGTGCATCAACTTCGCTCACTGGAATCCCGCCGATTAAATGCGCCTGTACGTTTTCCGGTTCGGGTTCGGGCGTGTTATCCACATAACGGCGAATATTCAAATTGTAATCATGCTGCCCGGCAATTTCGGCTTTAGAAACCAACCGCGAATATTTTGGCAATTCGCGTTTTTCCTGAAACACCACATCCATTTTTTCAATGTCTTCAGGCCGCAATTTATTTTGCGCTTTGCCTTCGGCATATTCGCGGTCGGCATTGATAAACAGCACCTTGTCTTTCATCGCGTCGGATTTGCGTTTGTTCACCACCAACACGCAAGCCGGAATGCCTGTACCATAGAACAACCCCTGGGGCAGACTGATAATCGCTTCAATCAAATCGTTATCTATCAATTTCTGCCGAATTACCTTTTCTTTGCCGCCGCGAAACAACACGCCATGCGGCATCACCGTCGCCATCATGCCATTGGCTTTCAAACTGGCAATCATGTGTTGCACAAACATTAAATCTGCTTTTTTGCCGTTCTCAGGGCAAAACTCAAAAAACCGGTTAGCAAACGGAATGGCCTGCTGTTTGTAATTTTGCGAAAATGGCGGATTAGCCAAAATACAATCGAATTTTTTTAACGACCCCTCTTTATCAAAAATCAGCGGATTTTCCAGCGTGTCACCGTTTTCAATCTGATACCGGTGAATATTGTGCATAATCAAATTCATATTACAGATTGACCACACCGTACCATTGGAATCTTGACCGAACAGACTTAAATTATTGGCATCCTGCCCTTGTTCTTCTAAATAATGATGGGTTTGAATTAAAAAACCGCCACTCCCCACCGTCGGATCATAAACTTCCATACCCGCTTGCGGGCGGATTAACTGCACTAATAACCGAACCACTTCCGAAGGCGTATAAAATTCGCCGCCTTTTTTACCGGCACTATCCGCAAAAAACTTAATCAGGTATTCATAAGCAGCCCCCAGTAAATCTGGAAACTCAAAATTATCATTGACTAAAACAAAACGAGGATTATTAAAATGGTCTATCAGGTCTTTCAGGCTTTGATTAGGGATTGTAGTTTTGCCGCGAGTCATTTTAAAGTCAATATTGCCTTCTAAAACGCCCGCTAAAGCCGGGTTTTCATGTTCAATTGCGGATAAGGCTTTATTAAGCGCATCACCAATATCATGTTTTAAATGTTTTAATGCCGGAACTTCATTACCTTTTTCATCAATCCAACTCTCATGCCAACGGGCGCGTTTTGGCACAAAAAAAGTTTCTCCATAAGAATCTTTATCTTCCAACAATTCGCTTAACAGTTCTGACTGATTTTTTAAATGCGCAAAATCACGTTGCAGAAGTGTTTGCCGTTTGACATCAAATTCATCTGACAAGCGTTTGATAAACAGCATTCCGAAGATAAATTCCTTGTATTCAGAAGCATCCATCTTGCCACGCAAAATATCAGCCGCTTTAAAAAGAAAGTTTTCCAGTTGCGAAAGCGTAATTTTTTCCTGCTTCATAGCATCCTATAGCCTTATATCCATTTATTAAAAAAATACTACAGCCCTATAGAAACAAATTTCTATACAAACCAAACTTTATAGTCATAAATAACTATAGTCCTATAGTTATTTATTAATAGCATACTAAAGTTATATAAAAACAAAATTTTATAGGAGTTAAAAATCATAGTTATATATAAATATAGTTTTATAGCAATTTATCCATAGCACAATAAAATCATATAAAAATAAGATTTTATATGACTTAAAATTTATAGCTATATAGCACTATAGTCCTATGTTAATAGAGGACTAAATTTGTATAAAACCAAATTGTTATACGAACCAAAATTTATAGTCCTATATGAAATACAAATTAAAAGCTATACCACTATATTCCTATAGCATTATAGCTATATAAAACTTATTCTGTTGCACTTCTCTCAAGGTTCGCCGTTTGAGGCACATTGTACTTTGCAAAAAGGTCATTCAATGCCTCAGCCAACAAATCATTTATCTTTTTTCCATCGTTACGGGGATCTGCTTGCAGTTGCGCCAAAGACCGCCTTACTGCACGGGGAAAATGCGCACCAATTAAAACCGTATCTTTCGATTTTCCTTCGCCAGCTTTTACTGACGTTTCATTCTCGGAAGAACTTGCAGCCTGAACTGTTTTTTGAGCAGTGCCAGCCAATTCTTTTAATTGTGCAGCACCTTTTTTAAGTGTGTTTGCCATTTTTTATAATCCTATATTTTTATATTAATCTAATAATTTATTAATATAGTCGTATAGTTCTTTAAGTTCAAGTGATGCTTTATGTTTTGGGTCAAGTTCTGTAGGCGTTTGCCCAACATTCATACTATCGCCATAAATACTGCGTTGATACAAAACGACAGGCGAAACCTCAAGACCTTCTTCTTCTGCTAACTCGGCTGTGTCTTTATGTCGTGTTCCTTGTGGTGGAGCCGCATTAATAACCACTAATGTACGAGGATTGTTTGCTTGCTGCAAAATTCGCTTAATGTTAGGTAACGTTTCAATATCAAACATCTGGGGTCTGAGAGGAACTAAAGCAATATCAGCATAAGTAGCCGCTTCAATGCTTGCTTCAGCAGATTTTCCTGGCGTGTCTATAATGACAAAATTAAACCCTTGTTCTGGTACAGCAGGTAGTACATGCTTAAGACGTGCTGGCATACAAGAGATGACTTGCGGATTTTCGACAGTTCGTCTATCTCCCCAGTTTGAAGCGGTTGTTTGTTGGTCAAGATCAATCACAAGAGCTTTAAATCCTCGTTCAGCAGCAATCACAGCCAAAGCTAAAGACAAGGTTGTTTTGCCGTTTCCACCTTTCTGCCCAATAATAGCAATTTTACGCATAATATATTCCTATAGCCTTATATTCTTATAAAGTTAAATTTAGATAATCCGATAAGATTTTATAATTATACAACTATAGGGCTAAATAAATAAAATAAACAACAACGAACTTTTTTTGATTTTTTGGTGTTGTAGTTGTTTTTATTGTTTTATATGTTTTATATGTTTTCGGAGCATTTTTAGTATTTATAATCAATAAGTTAGCGCTCTAAATATGAGAAAACCAGTGTGAAATATGAGAAAACCAGT
>CAIQWF010000072.1 GCA_903875455.1 uncultured Pseudomonadota bacterium | reverse complement strand
TCCCCAGCGTCAGGTGCACGCTTTGTTAGCTGGCGCTTATGCTTACCAGAACCTATGCCTTCAAAAACTATGCAGGCACTCTCGGTCTTACTTCACGGTCAAGACGACTGCCTAAAGAATCAAGTGTTATGTCTAAATCGTATTCTGTTTGCAATCCAATCCAGAACTGGGGTGAATTGCCAAAATAGCGAGATAAACGCAAAGCTGTATCTGCGGTGACACTACGAGTTCCCAACACGATTTCATTTATACGGCGTGCGTCTACACCAATATCAATAGCCAACCGATTCTGACTTAAGTCCATCGGTTTCAAAAATTCTTCCAGTAATACTTCGCCAGGGTGAATAGGGTTCAATTTATCAGACATTCTTGCCTACCAATCTAGTGATAATCCGTAATTTCAACATCAAGAGCGTCACTGCCTTCCCAACGAAAGCAAACACGCCATTGGTCATTAATCCGAATACTCCATTGACCTGCCCGATTTCCACTTAACTTTTCAAGGCGGTTGGCGGGCGGAACTCGCAAATCATTAATTGAAGTGGAGTTGTTTATCATACGCAACTTACGCAAGGCAACTTGCTGAATATCGGCGGGTAATTTGCGCGAGCGTTGTCGCTGATAAATTTTCTGAGTTTCGGCGTCTTTGAAGTTTTTTATCACGGCTTTATTTTATAGCGCGTCGCACCAAATGTCAACCACCTAATTTTTAGCACTTGATTTACACGAAGCCAGCTAACGGTTTGCGTTACCTGCGCTGGGGCGGGGACGGCGAAGCCGTCCAGCCAGAAAAATGATAAGGCGTGTGAAACTGCTTGGGATGTGCGCAGAATCCCCAGCGTCAGGTGCACGCTTTGTTGGGTGCGTTTTTATAAGGGACGCATTATTGGATGACGATAGAGCCATCAGAAACCTGAATAATTCCGATACTTAATTTGTGCTGTTCCCTTAATGTGGACACAATTAACAAAAGACTTGGCTCAACTTTACCATCAACTGCAACAAATAACCCAATTTCTTCAGAACGAAGTCGCCTGCCTGCAATCATCTGAGGCATGGCTTCGTCTCTATGTAAACCACCGCATAATTTTTGTGGCGTAATTTTAGTTACACCATACGCCGCTTCAGTATGGTTTTCTGCAAAATTAGTAAGCAGACTTAAACTGTTTGCGCCAAGTGTGAGGGCATACGCATAATATTTTAGAAGTTGCCCAATAACCTTTTCGCCTGATTCTGCATTTGTTGAATGTTTTGCTTCTACAAGAACTAACCGATGTTTATTCTCTTTGGGTAACAAAACCAAATCAATGAAACCTGAGCCACGATAAAAAAGCACACGTCTGATAGGTGGGTGAATTAATTCATAACCTAACTTTTTATGGTTAAGAATTACTGCTTCCTCAATTTTATATTCTGGTCTTTGTTCGGGTTTAATTTTCATCAATCACACAAGGTTTTGTAAATTATGATGTTGTAGATTTTCGGAGCCAGCGCCCAACGGCAAGCGTTACTGGCGGGTGGGGCGGGCGTGGAAACTGTTTGAGATGTAGAAAAAGCCCGAAGCCAGAAAACTACTCGAAAAAGCGGCAGACTCCCCACCTGTCCAGTGCACGCAATGTTGGGCACAGAGAAAGCAGGAGCAAACGGAACAAATCGTAGAGTCTG
>CAIQWF010000071.1 GCA_903875455.1 uncultured Pseudomonadota bacterium | reverse complement strand
TTTTAGGTCGTAAATCGGATGGTGTTCCCGGTCCTAAAGCTATCTGGGAGGGATTGGAGAAAATTCGCCATTATGCGGTTGGGATTGAAGTCGGGAGGGCGGTTTATGCGCCTTGATGTGAGATGTGGGTAATCGTGTGCATTTCAATCTGGCAAAAGAATTATTTGAACTTAGAAGCAAGGGCGTATTAGTTTTAGCCAGCGGCAATATAGTTCATAATTTGGGGATACTGAGTTGGGACGGTAAAGTCAAAAGCTATGATTGGGCTGTAGAATTTGATGAATTTGTGAAAAAACATATCGAGACTAATGATCCGCTACCTTTAATTGAGTACCAAAAACTAGGAAAATTGGCGACGCTGGCTCATCCTAGCAACGAGCATTATTTACCATTGCTGTATGCACTGGGCTTAAGAGATGAAACAGATACCGTACAGTTTTTTAACGACAGTTTCGATTTAGGCTCCCTAAGTATGCGGAGTGTGTTATTTAGCTAAATTATTTTAAAAATCAAACCCCATGCCAAGATAAAAACAACAATGCTCCCTCCTCCCAAAAAAACAGCCATAAGCAATTTTCCTTTCAAGGCCGCCTTACTCTTGATGTTACCAAAGTTGACTCGCCACTATGACTGAAATAAAAAACATGAAAACACAGCAGGACAGCGATGGGTTTATTGGCAGCATCCTTGATTCGCTAACCTCTCAGATTGCGGTGCTGAACGAGCACGGAATCATTATTGCAGTCAACAAGGCATGGAAGGAGTTTGGCAAGGAAAATGTCCTGCCAGAACCGCAACTGGGCTTTTTGGGCGTTAATTATCTCGATGCCTGCAAAAATGCCGATAACAGAAAAGATGGCAATGAAGCAACAGCTGCCCAGCAGGGAATTTTGGCAGTGTTGGCCGGTGAGCAGGAAGTATTTCACTTAGAGTATCCCTGCCAGCAACGCTGGTTTTCAATGAGCGTATCGCCATTGCGTGGTCCGGTACGCGGAGTGGTCATCTCTCACGAAAACATTACCGCTCGCAAACTGGCTGAAATCGCAATGCGTGACAGTGAGTCGCGTTTCAGCGCCATTATTGAAGCATCTCCCATCCCTAAAGCATTAAATGATGCTCATGGCAACATCACTTATCTAAACCAGGCATTTATTCAAACACTTGGCTATACCTTGGCAGATATTCCAACGCTGACAGACTGGTGGCCGCGTGCTTATCCTGATCCGCAATATCAACAGTGGGTAGCCGAGAACTGGCAAAACCATTTGGCAGAGGCAATCAGTCACAAAAAGCCTTTTCAGCCGATGGAGGTAATCATTAGTTGCAAAAATGGCAACATTCGGACATTTCTGGTAAGTGCATCGGATTTAAAAGATAATTTTTCTGGCACTCATCTGGTTACTTTGTACGACATTACCGAGCGCAAAATTGCCGAACAGCAGTTAGCTGAAAGTGAAGCAAAAATGGCAGCGATTTTGGAAAATGTGGGGGCTTATATTTTTCTCAAAGATTGTCAGGGACGCTACACTTTTGCAAACCAGGCCTGTCTGAAATTATGGGGAGTGCCGCTAGAAAAAGTGCTTGGAGTCAGGGACGAGGATTTATTTGATCCGCAATTTGCCGCAACCATTCGGGAACATGATCATCATGTACTGGCAAAGGGTGAGTCTATCGCCGCAGAAGAAGTCGGATTCGCGCTAAAAACCGGCAAAACTGCTATCTACTGGGCAGTAAAAATTCCGCTGCGTGATGCAAACGGCAATATTTATGGTCTTTGCGGCATATCCACCGACATTACCGAACGTAAAAAAATGGAGGATGCACTAATCGCCAGCGAGAAGGAATTTCGCCAGCTGGCTGAATCCATGCCGCAAATTGTCTGGATTAGCCGTGCCGATGGCCAAACAATTTATTTCAACCAGCAATGGACGGATTATACCGGTCTCAGCCGTGAAGAAAGCTACGGTGATGGCTGGCTTAAGCCTTTTCACCCCGATGATCAGAAACGCGCCTGGGATAGCTGGCAAAATGCCATACACAATAACGGCATTTATTCACTGGAATGCAAATTGCGAAATGTTGACGGAGTTTATCGCTGGTGGCTGATTCGAGGCGTTCCTGTATTCGGTGAAAAAGGAAAAGTCTCCAAGTGGTTCGGAACCTGTACTGATATTCACGAAATTAAAAAAGCCGAAGAAACCATTTACGAGCTGGCGTTCTACGACCCGCTGACCCATTTGCCTAATCGCCGCCTAATGTTAGACCGGTTAAAGCAGTCCTTGATTTCCCGTACCCTCAAAAGTCGATACGGCGCCATTCTGTTTATTAATCTGGATAACTTCAGAACCCTGAATGACAGCAAGGGACATGCAGTCGGTGATTTGCTGCTGGTTGCAGTCAGTCAACATTTGCAATCGACTGTGCATGAGGATGATACCGTATCACGGGTAGGCAGCGATGAGTTTGTGATACTGCTGGATGCTCTGGATATTGCAACTGACCTGGCAGCGTCTCAGGCCGAATCTGTCGCCAAACGGGTTTTGAATGCACTCAACCGGCCTTTTAATCTGCAAGGTTACGAATACAGCTGCTCAGCCTGCATTGGCATTAGTTTATTTCGCGGCAATGATTTCACTGTTGATGAACTCATCAAACAAGCTGATTTAGCCATGCACCAATCCAAACAGGCAGGAAGCAACATTATCAGCTTTTTTGATCCTATGATTGAGGCGGCCCTGGAGTCGCGGGTTCAGCTGGAATCATGGATGCGCAAGGCTCTTAACGAGCAATACCAGTTATATTACCAGATACAGGTTGATAAAAACGGCAAGCCAGCCGGGGCAGAATCCCTGATCCGCTGGCATCATCCCGAACAAGGCATTATTTCGCCGGCAGATTTTATTCCTTTGGCCGAAGAGACCGGTCTGATTCTGGCAATTGGGCAATGGGTGCTGGAAACTGCCTGCGCCCAGCTGAAAAACTGGGAAAATCATCAGCATACCCGCCACTTGGTGCTTGCGGTGAATGTCAGTGCCAAACAGTTTGGCCAGCCAAATTTTGTGGAACAGGTGCTGACCATATTGGAGCAAACCGGAGCCCCTGCTGACAAGCTCAAACTGGAACTAACCGAAAGCATGTTGGTGAATAATATCGAGGAAATCATTATCAAAATGAATGAACTGAAAGCCAAAGGGGTGAAATTTTCGCTGTATGACTTTGGCACCGGCTTTTCTTCTCTGACTTACCTGAAACGCCTGCCTTTTGACCAGCTGAAGATTGACCAGTCGTTTGTCCGTGATGCACTGACCGACCCCAACGATGCCGCGATTACCCGCACCATTATTACCTTAGGGCAAAGTCTGGAAATGGAAGTTATCGCTGAAGGCGTGGAAACCGAGGAGCATCGGGGCTTTCTTGCGGCTCATGGCTGCCATCACTATCAAGGCTTTTTATTCAGCAGACCGCTACCGCTGGAAGCGTTTGAACAATTGTTGTCTAACCCGTCCGCTCTGAATGGATAAAATTTTACTTAAACATTAAACTCAACCGCAGAACGTGGAATAATAGCTGTTTCCTAAAACTGTTGAGAACATGTATGGCGCAGTATATTTATTCCATGAACCGGGTCGGCAAAATTGTGCCGCCGAAAAAATATATTCTAAAAGATATTTCCCTGTCGTTTTTCCCCGGCGCGAAAATCGGCGTACTGGGTTTGAACGGCTCAGGTAAATCGACCCTGCTCAAAATTATGGCAGGCATAGACAAGGAAATTGAAGGTGAAGCGATTCCGCTGAAAGGTACAAAAATCGGCTATCTCCCGCAAGAGCCGCAACTGGACCCGAATAAAACCGTGCGCGGCAATGTGGAAGAGGCGGTCGCAGAAATTAAAGCAGTGCTGGAAAAACTGGATGCAGTCTACGCCGCTTATGCTGACCCTGATGCCGACTTTGACAAACTGGCTGCGGAACAGGCCCGACTGGAAGACGAAATTAATGCCTGCGACGGCCATAATCTGCAAAGACGGCTGGAAGTGGCCGCTGATGCGTTGCGCTTGCCGGATTGGGAAGCAGACGTGACCAAGTTGTCAGGAGGGGAAAAACGCCGCGTGGCTTTATGCCGGTTGTTGTTGTCTAATCCTGATATGCTGTTGCTGGACGAGCCGACCAATCATCTGGACGCGGAATCGGTAGCATGGCTGGAACGGTTTTTACATGATTATCCCGGCACCGTAGTCGCTGTAACCCATGATAGATATTTCCTCGACAACGTAGCCGGCTGGATTTTAGAACTGGATCGCGGCATGGGCATTCCGTGGGAAGGTAACTATTCCAACTGGCTGGAACAAAAAGAAAAACGTCTGGAATTAGAGGAAAAACAGGAAACTTCCCGCCAGAAAGCCATGAAAGAAGAGCTGGAATGGGTGCGCTCCAATCCGAAAGGCCGTCACGCCAAAAGCAAGGCGCGTTTGGCACGCTTTGAAGAATTGTCTTCACAGGAAGTGCAAAAACGCAACGAAACTCAGGAATTGTATATTCCACCCGGCCCCCGTTTGGGCGATGTGGTGATTCACGCCGACAACGTGAAGAAAAGCTTTGGCGATCGGGTATTAATCGAAAACTTAAGCTTTAAACTGCCACAAGGCGGCATCGTGGGCATTATCGGCCCGAACGGTGCCGGTAAAACCACGCTGTTTAAAATGATGGCAGGTTTTGAACAACCGGATGGAGGTACTATTCGCTTGGGCGAAACCGTGAAACTGTCTTATGTTGACCAGTTGCGTGATGATATGGACCCGAATAAAACCGTTTGGGAAGAAATTTCTGACGGGCTGGACATGGTGACAGTCGGCAATTATCAAACCCCATCACGTTCTTATGTCGGTCGTTTTAATTTTAAAGGCGGCGATCAGCAAAAACGTATCGGTGAATTGTCGGGTGGGGAACGCAATCGGGTACATTTGGCGAAACTGCTGAAAAAAGGCGGTAACGTGTTGTTACTCGACGAACCGACCAACGATTTGGATGTCGAAACTTTGCGGGCTTTGGAAGATGCGTTGCTGGCTTTCCCAGGCTGTGCAGTCGTGATTTCGCATGACCGCTGGTTTCTGGACCGGATTGCTACCCACATGTTGGCGTTTGAAGGCGACAGTGAAGTGGTTTGGTTTGAAGGTAACTATGCAGATTACGAAGAAGACCGCCACCGTCGTTTAGGCACCGATGCGGATAATCCGCACCGGATTAAATATAAAAAACTAGACGCTTAATTGAAATCAGGGTTTACGGGCTTTTTAAGATGAACAGGATGATTGTTCTGTTCATCTTTTAATCTTGTAAGCCCTGATTCAGCGTTTCAAATTTGAAGTACAAACCTAGGTTTGTACTCCTATAAATAGCTTTTCAAAATGGCCTGTTTTTTCGCAGCGGCTGAATGAATGATTTGTTGCGCGGTGGCGATTTTAGCTTCCATTATTTCAATTTCAGCGACGAGCGTTTTTTGAGTTTCTAAATCAGGAATGGGAATTAATCTTTGATACACATCATTTCGATTAATTCCAGGAACACCAATCCCAACAATCATTTTTTCCAATTCCAATTCTATTAAAATCCAATAAAGATACTTCATAGAACATTCTTTAATCGGCTTTACATAAAAAGTTGTATCAATTGGATAACAGTTTTTTTCAACATAAACAACTTTACCCGCCGAACCTTTTCTACCTACAATAATTGCCGGTGCTTTAATTAAATATTCATTGTGATAACCGCTTACACCATTTGAACCCATCACCGGATATTCACCTGCAATGCGTTTTATTTCAGGTAAAGGTTTCCCATACTCTAATAAAAAGACTTTTTCAATTTTTTCCATTGAAAAGCCTTTGTTAAACCAGTTTGAAACTTTTTCTTTAATTTGACTGTTTGCAGAACTAATAATCTGTTCTGCTTTTTCAACTTCACTATCAACCGCTTCGCATTCCGCAACAATTTTTTCTTGAATGTCTTTAGGTGGAATAGGAATTTTTATTTGCCGCAAATCATCCGTTGAAATAGCATCAAAAGTTGTACCTTTGTTGCCTTTAAACAAGAACTGATTTTGGTTGATAAATTCAAATAAATACTTTTGTAAATTCAAATCAGTAGAACGAATTGCAGCAAGTCCTCGTCCAATACAAATTTTTTCAAATGGGTTTATATTTACATTACCAACCGGAGCGCGAACACTCATTAAAATATCGTTTTTAATAGATTCTTTAGTTCAATAGTTCGGACAGTTTTTAAAAATAGAGGAAATCTTAAATTCAGAGGAAAATGTAGCTACCAACCTCTGTACATGACAAAAATTTAGCTCGGCTCGGACTTCTGGTTAAACGCCAGAAAACAAAATAAGGC
>CAIQWF010000070.1 GCA_903875455.1 uncultured Pseudomonadota bacterium | reverse complement strand
TTTTAGGTCGTAAATCGGATGGTGTTCCCGGTCCTAAAGCTATCTGGGAGGGATTGGAGAAAATTCGCCATTATGCGGTTGGGATTGAAGTCGGGAGGGCGGTTTATGCGCCTTGATGTGAGATGTGGGTAATCGTGTGCGTTTAAATGTTCGGGCAGTGATTCAAAACCGTTGATGTCAGCCAAATTTTCTGCCCTGCGCACTAAAGAAAATTCATTATTGTCATGCACCATCACAATATTGGGACGATATTCAATAAACTGCATCCATTGGGTATTGTTATAAGCACCGACCGGACTAATCACCAGACTGTCACCAACTGACAACGGCGGCATAGAAATACTTTGCCGGACAATATCAATATTCATGCACAAAGGGCCATACAGTACAGTTTCTTCTGTCAAGCCCTGTAATGGCCGAGTCGGTTTAATCCGATGGTTGTACCAAAAACCGGTAAACAGCAAATTCCCCCCTGCATCCATCGCATAAGAGGCCCGGCCATCGGGCAAACGTTTTCCAGCGACAACGGAACTGATTAATACTTCCGCATCATCAATAACAGCACGACCACTTTCCAGAATCAGGGTTAAGCGCGGTTTACCCTCTGCTTGCCGTTGCGCGGTCATTTTCAGCAACGTGTCACAAATGGCATCTGCATATTGGCTGATGGTTGGCACAATTCGCTCAGTCTGCAAGCGGGCAGTTTGCTGCACATTCGATGAAGCAAATCCACCGCCGATATCCAGACTATCAATCAAAGCATGAGTTTGCCGTTCAATTAACTCCATAAACTCACACATTTTTTCTATCTGCACTTGATAAGCACGCGGGTCGAGAATAAAAGTGCCGATATGACTGTGCAGGCCGCGCAATTTCAGATGCGAACTGTTGCCAATCCGAATCGCGGCATCCAAAGCCGCGCCAGATTCCAGATTAAAGCCAAACCGGCTCCAGCTGTCGCTATAACCGGTTTCAAAATTCAGGCGAACAGTAACGGATGTTACTTTGTCCAATTCTCTGGCGATTGTTTCCAGTAAATACAGATCCTCCAGATTATCGATATGAATTCGTGCTCCTTCTTTAACACAGCGCTCCAGAATCGGGCGTTTTTTATGCGGACCGTTAAATAAAATCCGCGAACCAGGCACCCCCAAAGCGCAGGCTTTTTCGTATTCAAAAACTGAAACTACTTCCGCCCAAGAGCCTTCCTGATGTAATGTGGCGCAAACTGCATTCAAATAATTGGTTTTATACGACCAGGCATGAATCACCGGCTGATAACGTGATTCAAACGCGCTTTTTAACTGGCGGATATTGTCACGCAGGCGTTTTTCAGAAATAACAAATAATGGCGAGCTGTATTTTCTCAGCAAATCAGAAATAGCCACACCATCAATTTTTTCCACATAATCGCTATTGGTAGGCTGCTCAAGCATTATTTAATACCCTCATCTGATGAGGAGTGGCGCTGTTTTTTTGCCGAATTTTTAATAGTTTTTTAGTCATGTTTTCTCATCGCTTCTTTCGGCGTTATGATAACCGATGTCATCCCAGAAAAATCACTGTTTAACTTTTATGCTCCAGCCGGAGCAGTTCGTTTTTAACTGCTGTATCGAGTGGAGCGCCATCCATTGGTAACTTTTCCTGTCCAGTTAAGGTCAGATATTGATGTAATAATTGCGCCGCTTCCACATAATAACGATGTAAATTTTTTGTTGATGCGCCGACCCGCTTGATGTCTGAAATTCTTACGCCTGAATTTAGCTCAAGAATTTTCTGGACTAACTTTAAATCCATGTCGGCGGCATTGGGTACTGATTGTCCTAACGCGATAATTTCTTCCAATAGCTTCATTTCCTGCTCCGATTTCATTACATTAACCCAAACCTAAATCCCGACCACGGTAAACGCCGCCCAAAAAAACGGGTCTTGCAGATTTTTATCGTGGATGAATTTTAATTGCGTTTTCTGCAAAGCTTGTTGTGGCGTGTCGCCATTTAAAACCAGCGTGTAAAAGTCCTGCATAAACAGTTTGGTTTGGTCATCGGCCACGCTCCACAAGGTTGATAGCACTGATTTTGCCCCCGCCTCCTGAAATGCGCGATTTAAACTATAGACGCCTTCGCCAACCTGAATATCACCAACACCGGTTTCGCAGGCGGACAGGGTGACTAAATCCGTGCCTTCAAGATTTAAGGCTAAAACTTCCAGCGCCGTTAAAATGCCATCCGTGCCGTCAGGTTGTTTTTTGCCTGCAATGCCTAAATTTGCGCCGGTCAAAGCCAGGCCAGAACGGGTTAAGGGATTTTCAACCACTGGCATGGGTTGATTATCTTGGTTGAGTCCGCGCATTTCCGGTTTTTCTTTGGGAGTGAGTAAATTCTCCAAAAAGAAACCGTGCGTGGCAAAATGTAGAAAACGAGGGGCTTTAACCGCTCCAGCATGAGTGTTGATTTTATAAGATGTTCGACTTAACTATACTGAAACCTGCCAAAACTGATGCTTGATAAAAAAATGAATGCTGAAATTATAAAGTCCGATGGCAACGAAGTCGGCAAATTGGCCACTTCGCAGGCGATTAAAAAATTCGACACCGATGGCAGTCCAATTCAAATAGCGGGCGTGAAATGCAAAGCAAAGAATGTTGTTTGTTGCTCTCAAATATTGCTTGATCTGGCTGACTTGTGCAACAAAGCCGTGATTCCCCCATTTCTGTGGCTTAGAGTTGACATTTCAAAGAGTTTAACTTCTAAATAGCGCTATTTTAGACATAGCCTATTTGAAATTATGAATACAAACCCTTTGCTTACTGACGCAGCGCTACCCAAATTCTCTGAAATCAAACCACAGCATGTAGAGCCGGCAATAGATCAATTGCTAAGTGATGCCCGTAATACCGTCGCCCAGTGTCTGCAAGCGACAAATGCTTATACCTGGGAAAATCTGGTTGAACCAATAGAAGCAATTGAAGATAAACTCAGCAAAGCCTGGTCGCCAGTCAGTCATTTGAATGCAGTGATGAATAATGATGAATTGCGAGATGCCTATAATGCCTGTTTGCCAAAGTTGAGCGATTATTCTACGGAGATGGGCCAAAACCAGGCTTTGTTTAATGCCTATCAGATTATTGCCAACAGCCCAGAATTTGCCAGGTTGGACACCGCGCAACAACGGGTGATTAATAATGCGTTGCGGGATTTTCGCTTATCGGGAATAGATTTGCCGCCAGCCGAACAGCAACGCTATAAAGAAATCAGTCAGCAGTTATCCAAGCTTTCCAGTCAATATGAAGAGCATTTAATGGATGCGACCAATGCCTGGTCAAAATTAATCAACAATGAAAGCGAACTAGCCGGATTGCCGGAATCGGCATTAATGCAGGCCAGGCAAACCGCTGAACAGGCAGGCGAAACCGGCTGGATGATTACCCTGCAATTCCCGTCTTATCTGGCAGTAATGACTTACGCTGATAATCGCGAATTGCGGCATGAACATTATCAGGCATTTTCGACCCGTGCTTCGGAATTGGGGGAAAACCCTGATTGGGATAATACCGAGATGATGGAACAGATTTTGGCGTTGCGGCATGAAATGGCGCAGCTGTTGGGTTTTGCCAATTATGCCGAATTATCGTTAGCCACGAAAATGGCAGAGCAACCGACTGATGTCACCGCCTTTTTGGAGGATTTAGCTGAAAAGTCCTTGCCGCAAGCCCGTAAAGATTTGGCACAATTACGCGAGTTTGCCAAACAGCATTACGGTCTGGAGGATTTGCAGGCTTGGGATGTCGGATATTTTTCTGAAAAAATGCGTCAACATGCTTATCAATTGTCGCAGGAAGAGGTAAAACAATATTTTCCGATTACGCGGGTGTTGCCCGGTATGTTTGCCATTGTGGAAAAGCTGTATGGGTTACAAATTGAGGAAATCAACGAGTTTGACAGCTGGCACAAAGATGCGCGGTTTTTCCAGATTCATGATAAACACGGTGTGTTGCGCGGCCAGTTTTATCTGGATTTATATGCCAGAGCCAAAAAGCGTGGCGGAGCATGGATGGATGATTGCGTAGGACGCAGACGCACTAAAGACGGCATTCAAACGCCGGTGGCTTATCTGGTTTGCAATTTCACTCCGCCGACCGGTGATGACCCGGCGTTATTAACCCATGATGAAGTGCAAACTTTATTTCACGAATTTGGGCATGGCTTGCATCACATGCTGACGCAGGTTGATTATGCCGGGGTCTCCGGGATTAGCGGGGTGGAATGGGATGCGGTGGAATTACCCAGCCAATTTATGGAAAACTGGTGTTGGGAACAGGAAGCGTTGGCATTGATTTCCGGGCACTATCAAACCGGCGAAAAATTACCGGCAGGATTGTTTAATAAAATGATTGCGGCAAAAAACTTTCAGGCTGGAATGATGATGGTCAGACAACTGGAATTCAGTCTGTTTGATTTTAAAATTCACCAAGCTTTTGATCCTGCGCAAGGTGGGCGAATTTATCAGACCTTGAATGCGATTCGCCAGCAAGTTGCGGTGATTTTGCCGCCGGAGTTTAACCGTTTTGCCCATAGTTTTTCGCACATTTTCGCCGGCGGTTATGGCGCGGGCTATTACAGCTACAAATGGGCGGAAGTATTATCAAGTGATGCCTATTCGTTGTTTGAGGAAAACGGCATTTTTGACCGCACCACTGGCGAAGCGTTTTTAAGCAATATTCTGGAAAAAGGCGGCAGTGCGGATGCGTTGGAGCTGTTTAAAAACTTCCGTGGTCGCGCACCGAAAATTGATGCGTTGTTGCGGCATAACGGGATAGCGGCTTAATCGTTAAACTATTGTCCACGAAAAGCTCGATGGTGTTTTTCGTGGAGGTTTGGCGTACGCGGTATGGCAATCAGCGTTTAATTTTGCTGCTGGACATTTCAAATTTATCAATCACTTTAAAATCTTTCGCCAGTTCTTTCATGTCCCGATTGGCCTCTGCCGGGTTCTGGATAAGATAAACCGCCATGGCTTGCTGCTGGGCAATAAAACCGGATTCAGCATGGCAGCGAAAAAATACGCTGTCGCTATTTTTGAAAAATACGTTGTATTCAACCTTTTCGCCGTCTTGTTTGGAAAAGTATTGGTAATGCGAGATTCCATATTCGCGTACCAGTTTAAAATAGACTTCTTCCTGGTCTGGTCCCATATATGTGGCTATTTCCTGTCTTTCTTCCAAAGTTGGTATGGCAGCTACAAACTCGTCAAGCGGCATAACCTCTTCATTGTTTCTTAAAAAATCGCCACAAAAATAAATGCCGTCAATCGTATTGGCTTTCAAATAACCGACTTTCAGGTTTTTGGTCGGCAAAGTCTGTTCCAGCGATTTTAAACCGCGAATAATACATTCACGCAAAAAATCAACTTTGGCGACTTTTTCCTTTTTGTCCGCAATCTTTAAAACTTTTTCAATTTGCTGATCCAGTTCTTCATTAACGCTGATGACCGGCAAATCAATTACAACTTTGGTTCTTTTTTTAGGAGCGGTAGTATTTGTAGTGTTGTTGGTAGCCATAGCGGGGTACTCTTTGAAAATAATTCTTAAGGTTCAGGTTTTAATGGGCGTGATGTCTATGATAACAAAAGTTGTGATTTGCAGCTAAACCTTAAAGTTTTTCAACTTTCAAATTTAAAAGACGAAGGAATTTGTGTTTAATTTATTCCTAAAGTTATGGATTAGCTATTCAAGGCAGCGTTGGTA
>CAIQWF010000069.1 GCA_903875455.1 uncultured Pseudomonadota bacterium | reverse complement strand
TTTTTAGGTCGTAAATCGGATGGTGTTCCCGGTCCTAAAGCTATCTGGGAGGGATTGGAGAAAATTCGCCATTATGCGGTTGGGATTGAAGTCGGGAGGGCGGTTTATGCGCCTTGATGTGAGATGTGGGTAATCGTGTGGATTTAAAGATTGACAGCTCGTAGAGCACATAGCGTATTACGCCGCATGTAAAACGCATCATTTGGCAGATTACGCTATCGCTAATCCCGCCCTACATTTGTGAAATAAAACTTAAGCATTTAGCCTTTTGAACAGAATTAACTGATTAGCAGGATTGGAGAATAAAAAAATGAATACCGCAGAAATAATATATCAACGTGTGCAAACATTACCCGATAAAGACATTGAAAAAATACTTTTATTTATTGACAGCCTTAGCAAAAAAACAACCGTTAATAAAAAAGTTTCTAAACAATTAACTGAAAACCAAAAGCAAGAATTACAAATGATGCGTCATATTGCCCATCAATGCGCCAGCTTACCCGATATAAATCAACAGCCCATTGAACAAATATTAGATTACGGCATTAATGGATTTTGTGAATAATGGTTATTGATACTTCCGCTATTATCGCTATTCTGCTCGAAGAACCGGAAGCCCCTTATTTAATGCAAGCCATTGCTTTGGATAAAGTAAGATTAATCAGCACCTTTTCTGTTTTAGAAGCCAGTTTTGTCATTGCCTCTCGTAAAGGTGATGCAGGATTACAACAATTAAAACAGTTTTTAGAATTCATAAAAGTAGAACAAAAATCATTGACTGATACACAAGTTAATTTAGCAACAGAAGCATGGTTAAAATTCGGCAAAGGTCGTCATTCTGCCAGTTTAAATATTGGCGATTGTTGTACTTACGCTTTAAGCAAAGAAACCAATGAGCCTTTGCTATTTAAAGGAAATGATTTTAGCCAAACAGATTTAAATTTGGTTGATTATTCTGGTTTTTTATTTGAATAAGACCTAAGCGTTTAGCCTTTTGAACAGGATTAACTGGATTGAATAATTAGCAAGATTTTTTCTCTTTCCGATTATTTTTTAGGCGCTGGCATCCGCTTCAGTAACAGATTTCCATTGATAAGACGGCGCGGAAAATAAATAATTCCACAACGGCACCAGAAAAGTTGCGAAAAACAATCCCCAAAGAATGCCTTGATTACGAAACAGCACAAACTGCCAGATATAAGCCAGAATTGCCACTAATAGCGCGTGTATCATGCGCCCAGTGCGATGGCGCGGAATAGTCAGCGGGTCGGTAATCATAAAGAAAGTAAACAGCAGCAATGCGCCATTTTCAAATTGATGCAAAAATACTTGCAGCGAATAGCCGTACCAAAACACCCGAATCCCTAAAAACAACGCCGCATAGCACAGCAGAAAATAACCACTGATATCCAGCCGTCGGGCATTATTGGCCACAAAAAAACCCGCCGCAATAAACCATGCTGCCGTGCTTAAGTCTGCGCCCCATTGCCCGCTGGTGACCCAGGTTTGCGGAAATAAAGTCAGTCCCAAAATCACACCTAAATTGGCCGGATTAAATAAATGCGTACCGAAGGGCCGAATCAGAAACTTGGATGAAATGGCCAGCGCGGCAACGGTTGGATGCACCCATAAATTTGAACTGCGCAACAATAAACACAAGCCGAAACAGGAGATAATGCCACTTAAAAAACCGCGCTGTTGCAAATGAAAAATGCGTAAAAAAAAGGCTTGCGTCAATAAACCGGCGGTGAAAGTGAGCGCGATTTGTGCGGGTTTCAGGCTGAAATCCCTAAACCATACTCCGGTCATTAATAAACCTGCCATGATGGCAAGTTGCCAGATGCGCGGATCAGAGTTTTTTATTTTCTCAGTCCAGTTAAGCACGTTATGGCCTTGAGTCTAGTTTTGCGAACAAAGGTTTCAATTGGATCGCGGTTTTATCCTGTTTAGTGCTGAGTTGCTGTAGATTCAGATTGAAATTGAGGCCGCAAGAAGCCACAGACAAGCTTGCTACACAGGCTGCAATAAATATCAGTTTCATCTTGACTCCCTAATAACAGGACTGACTTATAATCCGGGCAATCCTGAAAGTTAATTTTTCAAATACACATCATAACGCACTAATTTACCCTGAAAACTTTGTTGCGGTTTGCCGCCCAAAGGTTCGGCATAATCAGGACTTTTCACAATAACCCGTTTGCCTGTCGCTTGTAAAGCTGCCTGAAAAAGCTGTTCCTTATCATCATCCTGACCAATAAGCTCATGCAAAATCTGCATGGATTTTTTCGCCAAAGCCGATTTTTTTCGTTTCGGCGGAAACATCGGGTCTAAATAAATACAATCCGGCGCTGTTTCCAAAGTCGTTAAAAGCTCAATCGCATTGCCTTGCAATAATTTTGGCACTTCCAAATTTAAGTTTTTCACCCAATCGGACTTTGCCAAGCGTGTAAAAGCGTCTTGTAATAAAACCGCCATGATGGGGGAGCGTTCAATACACAAAACCTGAAATCCCATTCGAAACATAAACAAACTATCCTGTCCCCAGCCGGTTGTCGCATCCACCACCGTTTTGCTTTTTCCCAAAGCTTGCGCCAACGCTCCTTGTTTCGGCGCCGGATAAGAGCGTTGCTCACCGGGGCGCGGTTCAATTTCCACCATTAAGCCGCCTTTTTTCAGCAACTCGTTATCCAGTAGTTTCAAACAACCATCGCGATAGCTTAAAAAAAACTGTGCTGGGGCGTGTTTGTCAACAGTTTGATAAAACGCAACTCCCAATTGTTTGGCCAGTTGCTGCGAGGGAAAAATATCTTCTTCCCCCGCGTAAAGAACGGCTAATTGTTTTAGTGCATCTCGGGCAATAGCCGTCATTGGGAAAATTCCAGCAAGATGTGTTTAATAACGTGAAGGTGGCGGTGCGGCGAAGCCATTGTTTTCATCGCGATTATCACGGCTATCATCTTGCCAAAACCGGTTATCGCGGTGGTCGTCGCTATTGCGGTTACATTCCGGCAAAATGTTCTTGCGACACAAAGTTTCCCGCCATTCATATTTTAAAACCACTTTTTCCATCTGCTCTGAACTCGGTTCAAACTCCACAGAAACCGCAGGAGAATAGGTTGATTCACCATAGCCGGTTCCGGGGGCTGCTGCGTCTGCAGAGGGGGCGACTCTTTTGGCTGATTCGGAAGCACTGCCGCGTCTGTCATAGTCTTTGTTGTAATAAATTTCAGGGCGTGGACGTTCAGGATAAACCGCCATCGCAATCACGCCCATTGCAGAAGTATCGCCCCAGGCTGCGGCGTAAGAGTCAGCGGCATGGGTGAAATAAAAGCGGTTGGTTCGGCTGGTGCTGCTACGCCAACCGTCATAATCTGCGCTGTCATGCGGATTGAGAATATACATGCGCTCATTGTTGCTGAGGTATGATTTTTTGCCGCTGATAATGTTGCGGCCATCCACAGCAATGACCAACCCGACCCGCTGGTCGCTGTTATTGGTGACTCGCAGGCGGTAACGCTCGTTCGGGTTAGCCTGAATAAAGGCACGATAATGCGAGGCGTTATCGCTTAACGGAAATTCCCGCAACGTTCCTTGATTATCGCCCTGTACACTTAATGTCACCGGCAAATAGGGACGGGAAGTCACATAATAATTATCAGCAGAAACCGGATTGCTGGCACATGCGGTTAAGCCTGCAAGGGTAATAAACATTGCCAAAAAATGTTGCCGTTTCATTTTTCACCTCACACATAAACTGACTGAAAGGAATAATTTTACTCCGTAGAAATGGATTCCTGCTGATTTTTTATTGCCGCATCCAAAGTATGCCAAGCCAAGGTGGCGCATTTCACCCGCGCCGGATATTCACGCACTCCAGCTAATACCGCAAGTTTCCCAACCGCTTCCAGTTGGATTTCTTCATCTTTGCCGGTCGTCATTTTGTGAAATGTTTCAAATAACTGCTCTGCTTCATCTACAGTTTTTCCTTTGATGATTTCAGTCATTAAAGAAACGGAAGCAGTCGAAATTGCACAGCCTGAACCTTGAAAGCTGGCATCTTCAATCACATCGCCATTCAGCTTTAGAAACAGGGTCAAGCGGTCGCCGCACAACGGATTAAAGCCTTCGACTTTGCGGTCAGCATTTTCCATGATGCGAAAGTTGCGGGGATTGCGGTTGTGGTCAAATATGACTTCTTGATAGAGGTCGCGTAGGTCTTCAAACATAACAAATCTCGATGAGTTTTAATAAGGTAAATCTTTTTACTCTTAGATTACTTAGGAGGCTTAACTTTTGACAAGTTATTGCCGGCAGCGTAAATTTTGATACGGATAATGAGATTAAATTCTCGTTTCTTTGACTAAAAATATTGAGGGGAAAACAATGAGCTTTACGAAAAATTTTTTATTAGTTGCAGGTTTGCTGGTATCTACCGCAGCCTTTTCTGCATCGCCTGCTCCTGGAGATTTTCAAGCAGCTAAAGCAGCGCATATTGCCAATATTCAGGCCCGGCTGCAAAGCGTTCAAAAACAGCTAAGCTGTGTAGAGGCCGCCCAAGACGTAGCCGCTATCAAGGTCTGTCACGATGCAGCCAAAGAAGAACGTCAGGCTTTGGTTGAGAAAATGAAGCTTCAACGGGCGGAAAGAAAAGCGCAAAGACAGGCGAAACATCAAGCTCCAGCAGCACCTGCGGCGAAATAACCTGAACAGGAGCCAGTCGTTGATACGGCTGGCATCCTGCTGTGCTCAGGTTTAAAACTAATAAATCACGCCTTGTGTTTTCAACTCGGTGTAAATATCGTCAATGCTTTGTTTATCACAATCAAAACTGATGTCAACGCTATCAGCATCGGCATTAATCGTTAAACAAATCAATCCTGCATGTTTAATTACTGGAATAAATGCGGGATTAAAAGTTTCCAGAATAGTTGCGGCGTGTCCATTGTCGAATAAATGTCTTTCCAATTGATAAACGATTTCTTTCGCCGCTGCGCCGTTCAACGAAATAGCAGTAGCGACTTGGCTAAAACGGGCCGCGCGTTCTTCGGCACTGACGGGTTTTAAATCGCTATCATCGCTGATGCCGGTAATCATGCCAGCACCAACCGTGACGTTGCTCAAGCGGTCAATCACAATAAAGGAGCCCGTGCCTTTACTTTTTTTGTAAGCATCAAACACCACCGGGGCATTCACTGAGACACTGCAACTACCGATTTCATTCAGTTTTAATTCGTTCGCGTCGTGATGCTCCAAAGTATTCACATCAATGCGGTGATGAATGGTGGAAATTGAACCGGAGACGCTACGGGTTGCCAGTTTAATAATATATTGCCGTCCTGGAGTCATGGCTTTTTCTGCCATCCAGACAATCGATGCTTTGAAGGAATCCGCAATCATCGGCTCGCTACCACTCGCGACAATTACATCACCGCGACTGATGTCGATTTCGCTGTTTAAGGTGAAAGTTACCGCCATTGGTGGGAAAGCCTGTTCCAGTTCGCCGTCATAAGTGACGATAGATTTAATGGTGCTGGTTTTGCCAGAGGGCAGGGCAGTGATTTGATCGCCTTTGTGAAATACCCCGGAAGCGATGGTGCCGCAAAAACCGCGAAAATCCAGATTCGGGCGATTGACATATTGCACCGGAAAACGAGCATCAGCAAAATTATGGTCGCTGGCAATTTCGATAGTTTCTAGGGTTTCCATCATCGATTTGCCGGTATACCAAGGCATGTTTTCGCTTTTATTTACCACATTGTCACCATCTAACGCCGACATTGGGATAAAGTGAATATCGGCAATGTCTAACCGTTCCACGAAATTCAGATAATCGCTTTTGATTTTTGCATAAGTGGCTTCGCTGTAATCTACCAAATCCATTTTGTTAATCGCGACAATAATATGTTTTAAGCCAAGCAAGGATGCAATAAAACTATGGCGTTTGGTTTGGGTTTG
>CAIQWF010000068.1 GCA_903875455.1 uncultured Pseudomonadota bacterium | reverse complement strand
TTTTTAGGTCGTAAATCGGATGGTGTTCCCGGTCCTAAAGCTATCTGGGAGGGATTGGAGAAAATTCGCCATTATGCGGTTGGGATTGAAGTCGGGAGGGCGGTTTATGCGCCTTGATGTGAGATGTGGGTAATCGTGTGGCTTCAAGGAGCGAACCTATTATTTTAACTTTTACCTGGATTGTTAATTCGTCGCCATCGGACTGTATAATTTCTGCTGTCATTTTTTTCGTGTTTTAATTTATACAAGTCAAGTATAGTTAGTTTTAACATCTTATAAAATCAGCACTCCGTTCTCAGCGAATCCACTGCATTGTGCAGCTTATCCTGAAGCCAATCCAAGCCGTATCGAAAAATGCTTTTAGCAGGCCGTTCAAGCGTTTTTTTGATTCGGATAGGTTTGACATGTTCATGTCGCCATTCTCCTGTACGATGCGCCCAGGCAAAAGCGATAACGGTTACGACCAGCAAGCGTTTGATACGAATCAGCTTGGTGATGCGGGTGTCTTCCAGATTAAAACCGCGCCCTTTCAAACAGCTAAACAAAGTTTCAATCTCCCACCGTTTGGCGTAGGCTGCAAGAGGCTGTTCAATGAGTTGACTGGAAGCCAGAATCAATAATTTGCCATCATCTAAACGCAACGCGGATAAATAAACGGCTACGTCAGTCACTTTGCGGACATCCCTGATAATCAATTGCTCACCGACTTTTAAAAATCGGAATAAAACATGGGCTTGCACCATTTCACCCTGACTATTCGGGACTTTGGCATCTTTTTTTACCCGAATGTGAAAGTTTATCCCTTCGGATTTGAGCCACTTAAACCCACACGATTACCCACAAATTCCGCCAAACGTGGATAATTCAATATTTTCCTAAAGAGTTTGCTATGAATTGGGTACAGCAGGAACTGGGGGTCTCCAATTAGGAGACAAGCGTCGAGTGAAACGACTCATTCAACTGACAGAAAGCTTGGCAGCGCAACCACGCGCCAGCATTCCTGGAGCTTTAGATGGCTGGGCAGAAACCAAAGCCGCCTATCGGTTATTATCGAATGACCATGTGGATGCCATAGAAATTCTGACTTGCCACGCCAGTAAAAGTGAAGTCCGAGCACAAGCGCACCCTGTTGTGTTATGCCTTCAAGACACCACCGAGCTGGACTTTACCACGCAACCAGGCATCGCCGGATTAGGTCGTTTGAGTTATGAAGCCCAACACGGCATGTATGTTCATCCGACCTTGATGGTGACACCGGACGGTCAAGCATTAGGCGTGATGGATGCGTGGATGTGGGCGCGAAAACCGAAAGAGGATCCAGAACCGGACATCAAAGAAAGTGTGCGCTGGAAAGAAGGCTATGGCATTGTCGCAGACATGGCGGAACGTGTGCCCGGTACGCGCTTTGTCTATGTCGGAGACCGCGAATCCGACATTCGAGAGCTGATGAATGAAGCATGGCGGCGTGATTATGCGGCTGATTATTTGGTACGCTCCAATCATAATCGCAATTTGACAGATGGCAACAAGCTGTGGCTAAAAGTTGCGCAGCAACAGCCGGTTGGCGAAATTGAGTTTATGTTGGAAGCCAACGGCGATCGCAAAGCCCGCAAAGTGGTTCAGTCCTTGTATGTGTTGCGGGTGACATTGCCTAAACAAAAAGACGAACCCGAACTGGAAGTTACGGCGATTCTGGCACGCGAGGAAAATCCACCCGCAGGTGCAACCGCTATTGAATGGCGATTACTCACCAATCGCAAAGTGAATGACTTGGAACAAGCCGCCGAAATGGTGAACTGGTATCGGCGACGCTGGCTGATTGAGATTTTCTTCCGCATTTTTAAAAGTGGCTGCAAAGTCGAAGCGCGGCAATTGGCCAGCATGGAGCGGTTGGAAAGATTGTTGGTGATTTTTCTGATTATTGCCTGGCGAATTTTACATGTTGTGACTTTAGGGCAAGAGTGTCCGAATCTACCGTGTGATGTCGTCTTTGACCCAGAGGAATGGCAAGCCGCTTGGATCGTCAAACATCGAACTAAACCGCCTGTCGAACCACCCAAATTGGGTGATATGGTTCGATTAATTGCCAGCTTTGGTGGCTTTTTAGGACGAAAATCAGATGGCATTCCTGGTCCAAAAGCTATTTGGGAGGGGATGGAGAAAGTTCGGCATTATGCTGTTGGTATTGAGGTCGGAAAAGCAGTTTATGTTCAATCTGATTCAAGTTGTGGGTAATGATGTGACTTAAACCAGGTTTCACCAATAAATTCACGGTCGGCAAGGACGGCGATAATATTGTCTTTACCGAATTGCTGGATGAATCGCTTCATCAACGCAATGCGTTCGCGGCTGTTGGAGTTGCCTTTTTTATTCAGCACTAGCCAATAAATCGGGATTGCCGCGCCTTTGTAAACCAGAGCTAACACCAAAATATTGATGTTCATTTCGCCCCATTGCCAGTTGGTCCTGTCCAACGTGAGATAAAACCGTTCATTCAAGAAGCTGAACAGCTTCATCATAAACCACGCCACCGTATCGAAGTTGATTGGATAGTCATGGATAAAACGTTGCATCCGCCGATAACGCGACTCCGATTCCGCCTGACTTGGGAAAGCGTTGGCGATTTTGGTTAAGTTAATACTTCTGGCTTTGATAAGTCCAATCAGCATCCCACAGAAACAGTCCATTTTTGCCTTGTTCCATTTGAAGTGCTGGTTTAACATGTCCGATAGCTCATTGATTTGCTGCACACTGTATCTTCTTTCGAAAAAAGTCAGTATTTTGTCAGCTTTTCAATGAGTTATTTTTTTGTCATGTACAGAGTTAAGGAATACCGCATTAGTATTAATGAGTTTGCAGAGTTCATGGGCATTGATAAAAATCATGTTTATGTTGAATGCAAAAAAACAACGAAGCAAATGCTATCCAGGGTTTTAGAGATTCAGGAGCCTAACCGGTTATTACAGGTCAATTGGGTATCTTCTGCTGATTATGTGACAGGGGAAGGGAGTGTAAAACTCTGCTTTGACCCAAAGTTAAAACCTTATCTATTGCAACTCAAATCTAACTTTACCAGTTGCAAACTGGAAATGTTACTGAGTTTTAAAAGTCAGTACACAATGCGAGTCTATACATTACTCAAGCAGTATGAAAAATTGAGAGAACGAGAAATTGAACTGGAACAATTACGGGAAATATTAGGAATTTTAAAAAACCAGTATCAGGATTATAAAAACTTTAAAACCAGAATAATTCAGACAACTCAAAAAGAACTCAAAGAAAAAGCCGATTTTTATTTTGAGTTCGACGAAATCAAATACGGTCGTAGGGTAGGGGCTATCCGGTTTCGGATTTTTGCCAGAGATTTGCCTAAAACCTTGTCTTGTGAACAAACCTCCTTGCTTGAAGAAACTCTTTCTTCCCAAAACCCTACCTCATTTGCCAATTTAAACGCGCCAGAATCGCCTGTAATCAACGAATTATTATTTTTAATACCTGAGCCGCACAAAACCAAAAAAACGGTTATTTCGGCGATTTTGGAGTTTGAGAAGAAGCAGGGCAGGGAGTATGTCAAACGTAATATTCTTTACAGCAATGAGAAAGCAGGAAAGTCTTATGCCGGTTTTTTGGCGAATGCGTTAAAAAATGACTGGGGGCATGACTGGCAGCTAGAGCAGGAAAAGTCTTTTGAAAAAACTGTTAAGAAAAAAGTACCTGAAATTTGGGAACGACAAGGTTTTAAAACCAAAAAAGAGTATGACGATTTTATGTTTGAAAAACAGATGAAACACTACAAACAAAGCGCATAATCAGGCATATTATGTCTTTTGAGTTATGCGAAATGCTGGACGTGTGGGAAAAAACAGGTGCCCAAAAAAGCTATCTACATCACAGCTGACAAGTTTGAGCCTTTGTCATTTGGGGGTACGACAACGATTCCTTCATTTTTGGGCCATAAGAAATTTTTGGACATTACCAGCTTCGTTCTGGATCATCCGTAGAAACAATATCCACTTCTATATTGACTGGTGTGTTCACGCCAGCCTCTGACTGTTGAGGAA
>CAIQWF010000067.1 GCA_903875455.1 uncultured Pseudomonadota bacterium | reverse complement strand
TTTTTAGGTCGTAAATCGGATGGTGTTCCCGGTCCTAAAGCTATCTGGGAGGGATTGGAGAAAATTCGCCATTATGCGGTTGGGATTGAAGTCGGGAGGGCGGTTTATGCGCCTTGATGTGAGATGTGGGTAATCGTGTGGGCTAAAGCGACTACATTCAGCTAGGCGCACTAACTTAAAATATCTGCAAGAAAAAAAGAAAATACCGCTCAGTCTACAATCGCTGTCATGGTCAGTTCATGCGAATTTCCCGTACCGTAAATGACAGCAACGTCAACCTAGCCGAAACTAAAAAATGTTGTGTTCATAATGACTGCTTTTTTCACTCATACAGCAGAAGTGCGCAAGCTGCTGGCGATGCGGTAAAATGCAAAAAATTTACAATTAAAGAGGTCGATTATGGCTTTAGTATCATTGCGTCAACTTTTGGATTATGCAGCCGAACATAGTTTTGCCGTGCCAGCTTTCAACGTCAGCAATATGGAGCAGGTACAAGCCATTATGCAGGCGGCGGATGCGTGTGACAGCCCTGTGATTATGCAAGGTTCAGCGGGAGCGAATCGTTATGCAGGTGAGGTATTTTTACGCCATTTGATTCTGGCCGCCGCTGAACAATATCCGCACATTCCGCTGGTCATGCACCGTGACCATGCCCCTACCCCGGACATTTGCGCCCAAGCGATTCAATCCGGTTTTAGCTCCGTGATGATGGACGGTTCTTTATTGGCAGATATGAAAACCCCCGCTTCTTTTGAATATAACGTAGAAGTCACGCGCACCGTCGTTAAAATGGCTCATGCGTGTGGGGTGTCGGTGGAAGGTGAAATCGGTTGTTTGGGATCGCTGGAAAATCAACACACTTCCAATCATAGCCAATTATTGACTGATCCTGATGAAGCCGTTGAGTTTGTCAAGCAAACCGAAATTGATGCTTTAGCCGTTGCGATTGGCACCAGCCACGGTGCTTATAAATTCAGCAAACCACCAACCGGTGAAGTGTTGGTAATTAGCCGCCTCAAAGAATTGCAACAACGTTTGCCAAATACCCACTTCGTGATGCACGGCTCCAGCTCAGTGCCACAAGAGTGGCTAAAAATCATCAATCAATACGGTGGCGAAATTCCTGAGACCTATGGTGTGCCAGTGGCTGAAATTGTGGAAGGGATTAAATACGGGGTGCGCAAAGTCAATATTGATACAGACTTGCGAATGGCTTCCACTGGAGCGATGCGGCGATTTTTAGCCAATCCTGAAAACGCTGCGGAGTTAGACGCACGCAAAACCTGTCAAGCAGCCAGAGAGGCAATGCAAGCACTATGTCAGGCTCGTTATGAAGCCTTTGGCTCGGCAGGACACGCCAGTAAAATCAAAGCCATTCCGTTGCGCGAAATGGTTAAACGCTATCAATTGAAATAAAAAATCAGTCAAACAGAATGACCGGCGTACCATTTTTAATCGAGTCATAAAACCATAACGACGTTGACACAGATATTCGCACACAGCCGTGGGACGCATTGTAAGCAGGAACAGACGGTGCGCCATGAATCGCGAATCCGCCACTGAAATACAGGGGGTTATAAAGTTTTCCCAGATCACTTTCGCGCCAGCCCGGAATTTTTCGTTGAATGTGAAACGTACCGAGCGGCGTGAGGGCGACACCGCAAACCCGTCTGCCCGATTTTTTCGATCTTTCGCAATACTTGCGCTCTGACCCCGTTGACACAGCGACAACACGATTGAGCCCTTTCTCATCGAAAAACAGCAGCACCTGCCGGCTCAGATCTATCTCGATGCGCGGCAAACCCAATTCAGGATGTAGCCCTTCAGCAGGCGTTGCTTCGAGCAAGGCTTGCTGTGTTTCCAGAGTGTAAGTGCCGGTGCGGTCCAATTCATTGTATTTCTGAAACGCCAGCACCGCCTGCCGCGTCTGTTTATCATAAAAACCGTTCACATCACCGACATCATAATAAAGCTCGGCAAGCCGTTTCTTCAGTGCCAACACCGCTGCACCCCGTGAACCGACCTTAAGAATCTTGAATGGGGAAATCTGCTCTAAGTCGCCAGCTACCTTCGGTTCAGCTTTTGGCGTTGCCAGGAGTGTGCTTGTGCTCTTGGGCGTTGTTGATGAATTGTTGGTATTTTTGAAGGTGTCTGTTGCTGATAGCGGCGGCAAGGTATCGACATGGACCGGTGTCAATATTTTGGTTTTATCAGAATTATTGGCCTTATCAATGGCGAGTGTTTTCTTGTCAGCCGGATTATTAACGGGGTCTGTTTTAACGCTTTCTGATTTCTGTAAATCAGCAGCGGGGTTTTGCACAGGTTTGAGATGACTACACCCAGTCAATAAAGCGAGAGTTATCAATGTGAATGATGCTTTCATGGTGATTTGTTTTTGTTATGGCCACTAGAGAATATCTTAGTATATTGTTGCACTCTATGCCCCAAAAATGAATCAAACAAAAACCCAAACCATAAATTTTTAAAGCTCTGCTATACTCACTCTAATAAAAAAATATTTTTAAAGATTAGGATTTAGCATGAAAAAATATTCCCCTGCTCTGTTATCCGCGTTGCTCATCAGTGCATTGATGATGTTTTCGCCTCTAACCCAAGCTGACGAAGAGCAAGTTGACAATGCACGACAAGAACAAAGTTATGGTGATAAAGTCGGTGAAAAAGCGCTGAGTGGTTTTACCAATATCAACACCGCTTTGTTAGAGATTCCTAAAAACATTATCAATACTACCAATGAAAGCAATGTGGCTTTTGGTTTTGTTGGCGGCTTAACTAAAGGGCTACTCAATACAATGGGACGTGTGATGGCAGGAGTTGCTGATTTAGTTACTGCCCCGATTATTACCAAACCAATTGTACGGCCTGACCGAATTTGGGATGACTTTGATACGGATACCACATATGGACAGGTTTTCCGTCTGGACAATGAACCTAACGGACTTGAGTTTCTGAAAAAAAATAGCAATCCTTAAATAAAAGCTCTGTTTGGAGTTCTATTTCGCAGTAGCGTCCGTAAAATCGGCTCGTAGTGAGCTTGTCAAACTACAATCCCCTTTGACAGGCTCACGGCCAACGGCTTATTTAGAAATCGGCTCTAAATTCAGCTCCTGAATTTTTCGGGTTAAGGTATTTCTGCCATAGCCCAGCAACAATGCAGCTTCATAGCGTTTTCCGGCGGTATGCGCCAAAGCCGCCTTGATTAAAATACCCTCAACGCTGGCAACAATCTCTTTAGCAATGTCGGCTTTTTGCGCAATTAACTGCTGTTCAATAACCTTATATAACAAGTTTTGCCAGTCCTCTTCTTTGCCGACAATCCCAAGATTCCTGTCAGCACCAACTTGGTGCAACTCTTGCGGCAAATCATTCAGATAAATTTCCCGACCCGATGCCATCACCGTCAACCAGCGGCAGGTATTTTCCAATTGTCTGACATTTCCCGGCCAAGGCAGCGTCATTAAAAAAGCCTCAGTTTCCGGGCGTAAAATTTTTATTTCAGTATTTAATTCCCCAGCCGCCTGCGTCAGGAAATGCCGCATCAGCAAGCCAATATCCTGTATACGTTCGCGCAACGGTGGAATATGAATCCGAATCACATTCAGGCGATGAAATAAGTCTTCCCGAAACCGCCCTTCTGTCACCAGGTTTTCCAGATTCTGATGAGTGGCGGCAATAATTCGCACATCCACTTTTACTGAAGAGGTTGCCCCGACCGGATAATATTCGCCATCTGCCAACACCCGCAATAACCGGGTTTGTAATTCGGCGGGCATATCGCCAATTTCATCCAGAAACAGTGTGCCTTTATCCGCCTGTTCAAACCGTCCAGCTCTGCGGGCCTGTGCGCCGGTAAATGCGCCTTTTTCATGGCCGAATAATTCAGACTCCATCAAATCCTTTGGAATGGCCGCCATATTCAAGGCTATGAACGGTTTTTGCGCACGCGGGCTGTGACGGTGCAAAGCTTTGGCGACCAATTCCTTGCCGGTTCCCGACTCACCATTGATTAATACAGTGATATTCGACCGCGCCAAACGACCAATAGCCCGAAATACCTCTTGCATTGCCGGAGCTGCACCGATAATTTCTGGAGTTGCCTCAAGCTGTTCGACGTTTTCTGATGGCTCCTTGGTTTGTTGCTGCCGACTATGAATGCAGGCACGCTGGACAAGATCAACCACTTCTTTAATATCAAACGGCTTGGGCAAATATTCAAACGCGCCGCCATGAAAGGCTGATACTGCACTTTCCAAATCTGAATGCGCGGTCATTACAATGATTGGTAAAGTCGGATGTTGCCCCTGCACTTTTGCCAACAATTCCAGACCATCCATTTCCGGCATCCGAATATCGGTTAATAACGCATCGGGCACCTCATGCTGCAACGCCTCCAGCAAAGACTTCACCCCGGAAAAACTGCGACTGTCGATAGCGGCTTTTTTCAGAGCTTTGTCCAGCACCCAGCGAATCGATTTGTCGTCATCTATAATCCAGACTTTATCAGCGACCTTTTCCATGATTAAGACTCCAGCGGTAAATAAACCGAAAACACAGTGTTGCCCGGCTCACTGCTACATTGAATTAAGCCATTATGTTGATTGATTAAGGCTTGGGCAATGGACAATCCCAAACCGGTACCTTCGGCTCTGCCGGTAATCATCGGGTAAAAAATTTGCCCGATGATTTCTTCTTTGATACCGCAGCCATTATCAATAATATCGATTCTAATCAGCAATTTGTAACGTTTGCGGCCAATCGTCATTTGCCGGTGAATGCGGGTTTTTATCAAAATTTTTCCGTCTTCACGCTGGTCTATTGCCTGAATGGCATTACGGACGATATTCAGCAAAGCCTGAATCAGCTGGTTTTTATCGGCTAACAGATCAGGAATGCTGGGGTCATAATCACAAATAATACTGACATTGCCGCTGGTTTCGGCAGTCACCACCTGACGCACCCGTTCCAGAACCTGATGAATGTTCAATTCAGCTTTTTGCGGCAACTTGTTTGGCCCCAACATTTTGTCCATCAAATCTTTCAGGCGGTCAGCTTCGGCGATAATAATCTGGGTATATTCCTTTAGTTCCGGGTCTGATAACTCTAAATCCAGCAACTGGGCTGCGCCGCGCAAACCGCCTAACGGATTTTTGATTTCATGGGCCAGTCCACGCACTAACATGCGGCTGATTTGGTGCTGGGCCGAAAGCTGTTCTTCCTTGGTAATCCACAAATGCCTGTCAACCTGCTGCAATTCCATTAATATTTCTACACACTGGTTATTTTCCAGCAACGGAGAGATGCTGCAATTAACCGTGAAAGAGTGATTAAGCCTGTCCAGATTTAATTCTCTGCCAACCAAAGCCTCCTGTGTTTTTAACGATTGCTGCAATTGCGTCAGTAACGCGGTCGAGGTATTAAAAATAGCGCTCGCACTACAGCCTATCAAGTGTTTGGAACTTTCAGCGAGTAAAATTTCGCCTGCGGTATTGATGTATTTTAAGACAAGCTGTTGATCAAACAATAAGATAGCTTCGTTGAGATGGTCGAGGATTTTTTTGTGCATGGCTTATGTCAGTTTAAGAGTGTTTTGATAAACGCAAGCAAATCTTAGACCATCTATATATTGGAGCACTCTGGCCATTAATGCTGTTTTTGCGCACTTTTTTGAGATGATTTTGCCGATAGCGCACAATTATGGTGCAATTCTGTTTCGGGGGAACTGCGGATATAGCTAAAAATAGCTTTCCGATTTCCTTACATGAGCCGCTCACACAGAATTTGCCCAAGAAAGCCTATCGTTCGACAGGCTCTGCATGAAAAGAAGCAATAGGCTGGTTACTCAGTGCTTCAACTGCGCCGCAGGCACCACGGTAGACGGCAACTGCACAAAAAATCCTTTCTCCTGTAGAGCCATCAACACTTTTTCGCTTTTCTCCTTGGCCAGTTTCCGTTCGGGCGTTAAGTCCAGCTCCATCACAAACTCCAAGCGCCCGACACTTTGCAGCAACGCCTCCGGCAGGGCTGAAAAATCATCTTTTTTATCCAGATACAAATACAGTTCTGCTTTTTTCAAACTCTTATAAATAAAACACAGCATTACAATCTCGTTAAAACATCGCTAAAACTGCCTATTCTACGCATTTTTGTTTAGAATGTTCGTCTTGTTAGCGTTTAAACACTCATTATGGAATCGACTGAAAACTTTTTTAAAACCGCCTGTTACTTTGAATCCTCCCTGATTTTGGTCGCTATCGCTTTAGGCTGGATTGCGCAAATTAATCCGTTTGAATATTTTTATTTTTCTGAACCGGCGCTAGCTTGGGGAATATTGGGAACATTGCCGCTGTTTTTGCTGTTTTTAGCCTGTGAGCAAACCCATTTTGAATCTGTAAAAACCATTCGCAAACTACTGCTGGAAACCTTGTGCCCCAGCCTGTACCAACATCACTGGGCTGATTTATTGATTCTTGCCGCTATTGCCGGAATTGGCGAAGAATTACTGTTTCGCGGCGTGTTACAGCCCTGGCTGGAAAAGGCTTGGGGACTGGATGCCGGATTAATTGCCAGTAGCCTGGTTTTTGGCTTGGTCCACGCCATCACGCCACTGTACGCAATATTAGCGAGTATCATCAGTCTTTATTTAGGGTTATCATTAGATTATGGCGGCAGCCGCAATTTGTTGACCCCCGTAGTAATCCACGGACTTTATGATTTTCTGGTTTTTCTGGCTTTAATAAAAACCTATAAAATGCAGCTTTTAAAAGGATAAAGTGATGTTCAACGCCTCAAAAGATTCTGTAGCAAAACCTGATTTTACGACCGCCTGGCTGATTATCGGCGCAATGGTGGTGACACAGATTGTCTACATCGTGGTCTGCCGCAATTTCGGCCAACAAATCCAGCACCCGCTGGCGATAGAGCAACGTATCCTTATCCGTAGCGTATTTTATGCGATTGCCATCGCAACCTTCCCATTAACCACCCTGCTCAGACATATTCTGGTTCGGTTAAATCAAACCATGCCGGGGCCAAAAACCGCCGCACAACGCTATCTGCTGACAGTGATTGTCTCGCAAGCGATGATGGAAACGGTTGGCATACTGGGGTTTGTGATGTTTATTCTGGGTGATGCCTTTAATACACTGTATATTTTTAGCGGTTTAGCACTATTGGGCTTTTTTTTACATCGTCCTAAACCAGAGGAATACCTGTCAATTGTGGAGGCTTTAGAAAACCGGTAATAACCTGCCCGATCCATAGCGTTGGTCACGCAACTGCAATAACGCAATGCTATGTTTACCCTTCAACTTATTTTCGGATCAAACTATCATGCCCGCTAGAAAATTTATTACCAGCTGTCCTAATCCGACCGTTTTTAATTTACCCCCGATAAGTAACAGCAAAGAAGATTTTTTAATTGATTTCAAAAAGTATTTTGTGCATTTATTAGGACGCGACGAAAAGTTTTGCTCTCCTTTTTATGCCAATGAGGCGCTCTCATTAGCAATAAGAGACCGGCTGATGGAACGCTGGAAAAAAACCCACGAAACTTACAAAAGTCATGAAAGCCGCAGAGTATTTTATCTTTCGATGGAATATTTAATGGGGCGGGCGTTAAGCAATGCCATGTTGAATTTAGGGGTAGAAAATACTATCTCTCAGGCCATGTACGACTTAGGGATAGAGCTTGAAGAGCTCATTGACAGCGAACCGGACGCAGGATTGGGTAACGGTGGCTTGGGCCGTTTAGCAGCCTGTTTTATTGACAGTTGCGCCACCTTGCAATTGCCTGTGATTGGCTACGGTTTGCGCTATGAATACGGCATGTTCACCCAAACGATTGTCAATGGCGAACAGGTTGAAAAACCGGATCACTGGTTAAAGCACGGCAATGTCTGGGAAGTTAAACGCCTGGAATATGTACTACGGATCAAATTTGGCGGGCATACTGAAATTCAGCTTGATGAATACGGCAATCGGCGGGTGTGCTGGATCAACACCAGTGACATTCTCGCTGTACCTTATGACACACCGATTCCCGGCTATCACAATGGTACGGTCAATACTTTGCGGTTGTGGAAAGCGGCTGCGACCGAGGAATTTGATTTAAAGGAATTTAATGAAGGTGATTATGCCGATTCGGTTGCCGCCAAAACCATTGCTGAACACATCACCATGGTGTTATATCCAAATGATGCCAACGAAAATGGCAAAGAGCTGAGACTGCGCCAACAATATTTTCTCGCCTCGGCCAGTTTGCAGGATGTGTTCCAGCACTGGGTAGGTCAGCATGGTAAAGACTTTAGCCAGTTTGCCGAAAAAAACTGCTTTCAGCTCAATGATACCCACCCCAGCATTGCCGTGGCTGAACTGATGCGGCTGCTGGTTGATGTGCATGGTCTGGAATGGAAAAAAGCCTGGAATATCACCCGCAATACCATGGCCTATACCAATCATACCTTATTACCTGAAGCACTGGAAAAGTGGTCAGTGCCGATGATGAAGCGTTTGTTGCCGCGCTTGATGGAAATTATTTTTGAAATTAACGCTCACTTTTTGTTTGAAGTTGCCGCACATTGGCCGGGCGATAGTGCAAAATTAATGCGGATGTCGATTATTGAAGAAGGCGAACCGCAACAGGTCAGAATGGCGTATCTGGCGATTGCCGGCAGCTTTTCGGTTAATGGTGTTGCCAGGCTGCATTCACAGTTGTTGCAGCAAGGATTATTTAAGGATTTTTATGAGCTTTGGCCACGTAAGTTTAATAACAAAACCAACGGCGTAACGCCACGTCGGTGGCTGGCGGCCTGCAATCCGGCACTGGCGGGCTTAATCAGCGAAACCATCGGCGATGGTTGGATTACCGATTTAAGCCAGTTAAAAAAACTGGTTCCTTATGCTGATGATGCCAATTTTAGAAAACGCTGGCGCGAGATTAAACAACACGCCAAACAAAAGCTGATTGATCATAAAAAATTGCAGGAGCCGGAGCTTAATTTAAACGCGAATGCCCTGTTCGATGTGCAGGTAAAAAGGATTCACGAATACAAACGGCAATTGTTGAATCTTCTGCATGTGATTCATTTGTATAACCGGATTAAGCAGGGACAACTGGAAAACTGGGTGCCGCGTTGTGTGCTGATTGGCGGCAAAGCCGCGCCCGGCTACAGCATGGCCAAAAAAATCATCAAACTAATCAATAATGTCTCACATGTGATTAATTCTGACCCCGATATGGAAGGGAAATTAGCCTTGTTCTTTTTACCGGACTATCGGGTTTCTGCCATGGAAAAAATCTGCCCTGCTGCGGACTTGTCCGAGCAGATTTCCACCGCAGGCAAAGAGGCTTCCGGCACCGGCAATATGAAGTTGATGATGAACGGGGCTTTAACCATCGGCACTTTAGACGGGGCCAATATTGAAATTCTTGAAGAAGTCGGGGAAGAAAACTTTTTCCTGTTTGGCCTAACCGAACAGCAAGTCAGGGAAAAACAAAATCCTCCTAATCCCAATGACAGACGCAGCCGCTATAATCCGACCAATATTATTAACCAGGATGGCGATTTGCAGCAGGTGTTAAGGCTGCTAGAATGCGGTCATTTTAATTATCTGGAACCGGGGATTTTTGACGACATTCTCAACTCCCTGAAATCACCTAATGATCCATGGATGACCATCGCTGATTTTCGCAGTTATGTTGATGCGCAAAAACGGGTAGAAGAGGCTTATCGCGACCAGGAACGCTGGAGCAGAATGAGTATTTTAAACTGTGCTTACAGCGGCAAGTTTTCCTCTGACCGCACAATTAAGGATTACAATAATGAAATTTGGAGGCTAACGCCACAGCCGGTGGAGAAGCATAAATAGCAGAATAACCGCTGTTGCATTGTTAAGTGACTGCCAGTTTTTTAACAGCTGGCAGTTGCGACTTGTAGTTGTGAATTTAAATACAGATACAAACTTTCTGCCTTTCCAATTCTGGCTTGATAAATCAGCTGCAATAAACCTTCTGTTCGTGCCGGAAAGCCGCTTTTTAAATAACTTCGCAATTTTTCATAAACCGCCCGTTTAAACTCTTCAGCGCCGGTGGTGGTGTTACTAAGATTATCAACACTAACCTCAAATTTTACTTCGCAAGCCAAGGACAACGCCCATTCAAACGCTTGCGGCACAACTTCGCAGCTAAAAAACAGCTCCTGCTGTTCCTGGGTTCGGCCATCGGGCGCGTACCAGTAACCGTAATCATCCAGTTTTCTGCGTTCTTCTCCTGCCACACACCAATGCGCCAGTTCATGTAAGGCACTGCGAAAATAATCGTGGCTAAACTGAATTTGTGCCTGCTGATTTTCCATCGCAGCTTGATAAAACGGCTCTGAAAACCCGCCTATCAGCACGGTGTTGTAAGCGTTAAGATAGTTTTGATTAATTAACTTGGTAAAATCGGATAAAGTCATTTAGCTTGAAGGTTTTGGTAGTGTGTTTGGTCTTGCGAAAGTTACCGATACTTAAGTTCAATATCGCCAAACTGCACAAATTCGCCCTCACTCCATTGGCCATCCTTAACTTTGCCATTGCTTTGCGTAAGAACGCCATGCCCATCAAAACGGTTATTTTTAAACTCGCCTACATATTGATCGCCATTTTCTAAAGTTAGCGTTCCTTGACCCTCTTGTACGCCCTCTCGCCATTCACCAACATATTTATCGCCCTTTTTCCAGGTATAAGTGCCTTGCCCGTTTCTGAGATCATTTTTGAACTCTCCCTGATAAATCCCAAGCCTGTCGGTATAAACTCCCTGACCTTCCTTAAGGCCGTGTAACCAGTCCCCAACATATTTATCGCCCGGTGATTTTGATTGTGCGCCATAAATGTAAGTGCCGCGCCCATGCTTAAGGCCGTTTTTCCAGTTTCCAGTGTATTTGCTGCCGTCATCATCGGTAAAGCTGCCATAACCATCACTACAATCACCACTACAATTAGGGTGATCAGATTTTGCAGGCACTTTTTCCGCTTCGGCTTGTTTCTCAAGTTCCCGCTGTTTCCGTGCCAGGGCTGCACGCTCTTTTTTGCTAAGAACCGCTGGAGACTCCTGCGGCAAAAAATCGATGTCAGATTCAGATTCCTTTTGCGGTTTCGTTTTGCTGGTGCTTTCCTGCTTTGCGGGAGCCTCTTCCGCTGCTGAATCAGAAGATTCAGGCGGTTGTGGCTCCTGAGTTTCTGAAGTTGCTGGTCTTTGTTGCAGTTCCAGCGGCAGCTGAAGTTTTATGTCACTTTTGATGACAGCAATAATACCTAAACCAAGAGCAGTCATAACCATAAGTGTTACCCAGGGCACTTTGAATCCTGTGTTATTGTCTGTTTTCTGCTTTTCAGGTTTCTTGGGCTTTGCCGTTTTTGTTGACTTTGTTGACTTTGTCGTTACCAGCCTTTTTTCGCTGCCTTTCAGCAAGGCTATTTTAAATTCTTCGGCCGTTTGTGGCCGGTCTTTGGGTAAATAAGCCAATCCTGCATCAATAGCTTGCAAAAAATCTTCGCTGTATTTGTCTTTACAAATTTCCTGTGCTGGATCTAACGGGTCTGCAAGTCCTTCATCACGGGCATCACCTCGATCTGTCGATGAAGGCGGCTTATGACCGGTAATGGCATAATACAAAGTGGCACTCAGCGCATAAAGATCAGTCCAAGGGCCGAAATTGCCACGGCTACTGTATTGCTCTTTAGGTGCATAGCCGGGGGACAAAATAGTGCTTAAACTTTTACTTTTATCGCCTAATGCCTGACGGGAAGCGCCAAAATCTATCAAGACTGAAGTGCCGTTGGAACGTACATAAATATTGTCGGGCTTGATATCGCGATGCAAATATTTGGCATTATGCAATGTGGTGAGGGCATCCAGGATTGGAATGATAATGTCGAGCAGTTGCTGCTCTGAAGGCGTATCCCCTGTTATTGCAAACAGTTCTTTCAGCCAGCCTTTAAAGGTTCGGCCAACCTCATAATCCATGACAATATAGCCCGTGTGATTCATTTCAAAATAATCACGCACAGTGATGATATTCGGATGCTTAAACTGAATCAGGGTTTTTGCTTCATCCAGAAAGCGCTCCAGTCCCCAGGCATAGGTCTCTTGCGCCTGGGATTTGGGGATAACAGTGCTGTTTGATTCCCGCGAAGAAAACTCGGAAGGGAAGTATTCCTTAATTGCCACCAAATCTTGCAAACGACTATGCCTTGCCAGATAAGTAATCCCAAAACCACCCTCACCTAAATAGCCTTCAATTTTATAACTGCCGATCAGGTAGTTTAATGGCAAAGCGTGACTGAATGATTCTTTCTGCATCTATTTCTCTCTTAACAAAAAATTGCAATGGCCGAGTAATTATCAATATTTCCATATGCTTGCGCCAATAAACTTGCTTCCATGTTATCAAGCCATTGCCGACTTGAAGAACTGTTGGCCAAATCCGCCAGCATCTGCTCTTCCGTTACCCATTCCCAAAAACCGTCACTACACAACAGAAAAATATCTCCCGGCTCTATTTGTTGAAAGCCTGGAGAAAGCCTGGGATTAATTTGAGTATGCGTGTCGCCCAATGCTCTATGCAAGCGGTTCCGGTCAGGATGATGACGTATCTGCTCTGCGGTGATTTCACCATCACTCACTAACAGCTGAGGAATGCTGTGATCTTTACTTTGATGGAGAATAATCCCGTTCCGTATCCGATAAATACGGGCATCTCCGACATGCGCCCAGATGGCTTGATTTTCTTTAATCACTAACGCAACAAGTGTGGATGCCATTTGCGCCTGTTCAGGATAATTTTTTTGCGCCGCACAAATAGTCTGATGGGCCTTTTCAAAAGCTTCCGCTAATTGTTCTGCAGTTGCAGGCATCATATCCAGCAGAAGAGCAACCGCCATTTTCGCAGCGAAGATACCTCCCGCATGTCCGCCTAGGCCATCAGCCAGCACAAACAAATGAATGCCATTTGCTTGTTTCCATCCCAAGCTGTCCTGGTTTTGTTTACGCGCCCCTATTTTAGATAAGGTTGCAATATCCATTCTTAATGATGTCCCGTTACAAAGCTCAAAACTGTAGAAGTGTTGTTACTTTAACATTACTACGAAATTTTATAAACTTTAACATCTTGTTTTTACTCAAGCTTGTTTATTGAAAAGTCGATGAGTTCTGTTGGCTTATCGGTGTAAGCTTGAGCCAGACTGATAGTGCCTGAGCCGCTCAAAATCATTTCTTCGCGGGTAATGTGGGTAATAGCGCCGTCCGTTAAACGGATATAAGTGCCATTGGTGCTCTGGTCAACAATCATGAATTTGCCAAACCGGAATTCAAAACGGGCGTGTTGCCGCGATGCAAAATTGCTGGGGACCACTAAATCACAGCTGTTATCACGACCGACCAGAAGACTTTTTCGCTCCTTGTTAACCTTAAATATTTTTCCTCGATAGGATAAAGTCAGTTCGCTAATGTTATTTTCTTTCGGTTTGCTTGCTTGTGGAACATGAATGCGGGTGCCGCCGTCGTCTTCCTCTTCCCAGACCACAATGAAAACAGCGCATTCATCTTCCTTGCCTTTGAATTCGGCTTGCATAATCGGGCAGGCTTTCATCCTCAAATGAGGCGGCAAAGCATCAACTGCCGCCTGCGAAGTCATAATATGATTCGCTCTTGCCGCCGCAGAGATTCGCGCGGCAACATTAACCGTGTCGCCAAACACATCATTCATTTCACAAATCACCTCGCCATAATGAAATCCAACCCGAATGTGCAGACGATTGCCGCCTTCATAACGGCTGTTTTGTACAGCGCTTTGCATGGCACAGGCAGCCTGAAAAGCGGCTTCAGCAGTTGGAAAGGTGCACAGAATTTCATCTCCAATGGTTTTGATTAAAGTCCCTTGATGAGCTGCTGCCGCTGAAGTCATTGTTTCTATACAGCTTGCAATCAGGCGGCGTGCCAGTTCATCACCACGGGTAGAATATAAAGCCGTGCTACCACAAATATCGGCAAATAAAACGGCAAGCTTTTTTGTTTCTTTAGACATGTTCGCGAACGACTCCGTTATAATTAGATTTGAATTTTTCTTTTATTTCCGGCAACTTAACATCACTACTTATGTGTAGCCAGATAATCAAGCCGACGCAGCATTTCCATTTATAAAGCTGAGATTTTGCCGCGATACCTAATTTAATTAACTAATATTAATGGATTATTTCAACGCTGGTTTTATTGAAAACCGCTTTATGCTGTTAGCGGTTTCAACATTGAAGTTTTCCCCACCATCACATCCACCGCTTTCAGCAGACGCTTAAAAACCGATTCCTGAATATAAGGAATATTGTGTTTTTTACACAGTGCCTCAACCTGCGGCTGTACTTTCTGGTATTGGCTTAACGGCATATCCGGCCACAGATGGTGCTCAACCTGATAATTCAGCCAGCCATAGAAAAAGTCGTTGAAATTGGAGCCGGTCGGATAATTGACCGAGCCCAGAATCTGCCGCAGGTAAAACTCGCCTTTGCTATGACTTTTTTCATCAAACATCATCACATCATCGCCGGCATGATTCGGAATCATCACCAGAAAGCTGTGCATATTGGTGAAAATCTCTGCCAGAATTGAATTCAAGAATACGCTCAAAGCGGCAAAATTTCCTAACGGCAAAAACAGCAATGGCAACAGCACAAAGCGATAGCCCAGATAAGGCAAAACACTTTGCAGCCATAAAGCTCTACCCTGTTGAGTAAACAGACTCCAGGCTCCAAGGCGGGTCATTACCGGCTCGGGCTTTTTCTGCAAGCGAGCCGCATTCAGGCAAAACTCTTTATGGGTGCGCGGCGTGTAATAAATAATTTTCCATATCCCTGAAAAAAACGCCACAATTACATAACGCATCCACATTGGCAGGCTGGATTGTCTGAGCCATTCCATATTGTGCTGGGCATTGTTAGGGTCTGTTTTTTCCCCCAGACTGTAATGATGCAATACGTCATGCTCATGATGCCAACCGGCGACCGTAAACCAGTCCGGCCAGTCCAGAAAACGTCGCCAACCCTTGGCAAAGCCTTTACTGGTGTAATTTTGGTCCACCCCTTTAATTTTATCAAAAGCTCTGTGAACCACAGGATGTCCAACCTGGGTCCAGCGTGTGAAGCTGCCTTGGCTGATTAACAGCGCGGAAATAGGATTCGGCATAATCCACGCCGTGCCATACCCCATGATGGAACAAAGCTTTCCCCAGCGCTCCATGCTTTTTAAATGCTTAAAATCGTCAATGCCGGTATCAGCTAAGGACTGTTGATGTATTGCGGTAATATCTTTGGCTAATTGCTCGCGGTCTACCGACTGATAACTGTTTAAACTCAAAACGTGATGCCTCTATAAAAGTGCAGTGTGGAATCTCTAAAACTTCAGTTATTGGTGAAGTTTATCGATGCTAAAAAAGCAATGGAAGAGCACTGACCTTTTAACGAGTTAAGTATCTAAGCAAAAGTTATCAGGTATTTACTACCAAAGCTTGAAAGCACTTCTAAAACGGATTTTTTCAAATTGTCATAGCTAAAATAGCTCGACAAAGGCAACCACTGATATTTCACATTGCGCCAGAGGATTTCGA
>CAIQWF010000066.1 GCA_903875455.1 uncultured Pseudomonadota bacterium | reverse complement strand
CGAAATAAAGTTTCCAAAAAAATCGGTTCAATGGATTCGTATAATTTGCCATTTTCGCGCTGATTGGAATGCGTTGTATTGCGCCAGGAAATCATTAAACAGCCTTTCTCCTCCAATAAGGAGAATAAACGTTCACAGGCCGGAACTAATTGGCATTTTGGCAAGTGCATCAATACCGCTGAACAGAGAATATTTTGGAAAACGCAATTTCCAAGCGTTGGTAAATCGGGTAAATAATCCTGTAAAAATTCATGGTTTGGATATAAGGATTGCGCTTGTTTTAACATTGCTTCCGAGCCATCAATCCCTAAAGTTGGAAAACCGTGTTGATTTAACCAATCTGTATCCCGACCTATTCCGCAGCCAATATCAGCCGTTTTGCGGCCTGGTAGAAAATATTGCTCAACTAGCTGATAAATGCGCTCAGGTTTGAGTTGGGCATGTAATTGCGCAATGTTTTCAGCTTCGCGGTTGTAAGTTTCTATCGTTTGTTTATCCATATCGGCGTATTTTCGGCACTTGCCGCCCGTTTTCCGTCATCACCATATCAATAGTTTCGCGTTTTGGATTCGCTGAATAGGAAACATGAATCGGGCGATTTTCCCCATAAAAATATAACCGGTCAAATGGCGTATTTTCCGCAATCCAATCCGCCACCTCCCGCATATTTTCATCTGGCACAATAAAATCCACTGCCGCCCCTAATCGCGGACAAATCAGATTATTTTTACTGTTTAATTCATACGCTGCATGTTGGTCCAGTTTAGGCGCAACCCGTTTTTTAATATGTTTGCCCAATTCATGGGAACAAAAACCATACGTTAATTGAATCATGCCAAAATAATCAATCACCGGATCAAGAATATTAACGGCTAATTCATATAACGCGGTGTAACTGTCGGCTTGTTTCGGTAAATTCGCCAATCCTGTTAATTGTTGCATTTCACCGCATTCAACAAATTGCCGATAAGTTAAATAACGCCCACAAAAATTATCAAGGGATGGAATAGTTTGACTGCGAATTAGATTAAACCCTGTTATTTGCCAACGGGCATTTTCTAAAGCTTTATCAAATTCATCCGCTTTTAAACCATGCCCGGTTAAATCAGCAATATTTAAAGATTGTAGCGTTTCATCAAATTGCAATTGTTCGGCATAATGCGGAAATTCTTCATTAATATAGCGTGATTTTAAATATAAATACGGCGGTTGAAATAATTCCCCATATTGATATAAATCAAACTCTTGTTGTCGTAAATTAATTTTTACTCGTTCTAATAAACGCGGCAGCGGCTGATTGATAAAATCATCATAGCGCATTAAACTGAGTTTTCCTGATTGACTGTGAATTTTAATTAAATCCGTTTGTGTTATATCACCATAAAGTAATGTGGCACAGGCAATATAAATCCGTAATAAGGCAGGCAATTGCTCAACAACTTGAGTATGCAGATATAAAGCATTTTCTGCATCTAAATAGCCTAAACCATTTTCAGTGGCTTGCTGACAAAGTGCTGTTATTAATTCTACTTTGCTGATTTGGAATAATAATTTTTGTGCAGCACTAATGGCATTTTTATAATCTCCAAAAAAAGCTTTAATATCTTTTTGCAGACTGTTTTCTAACTGTTTATAGGCGGGACGTTTTGAAAATGTTTGCAGCGCAAAATAGATTAATAAATCATCCATCCGATTTTGCCGAGCTTGGATTAATAACGCTTCGTCCTGATGCGCTAACATAAAATTTAAGGCTTTAGTTAAACTGCCAAAACTTTGCGTTAATTCGACTAAAGCACTGATTTCGCTTTTATCCGGCAAACGACCTAAACTCAAAGTTTGCTGCCACAACGGTTCAAGCAGATATTTAAATTCCAGGTATTTCGCTTCACGGCGGGATAATTTCGGTTCAGCATGGGGACGTTGCGTTAAACGGAGAATATTGCGCTGACTGCGTTGCCGGTTCAGCAAAAAGCGTTGTTCAGCCTCAATATCTTTGAACACAAAGAAAATACCGGGCGCAACGGCAATCGCTTCCTTTTCCAGAGTTTCGCTGATAAAGCTTTTTAGCTCGGCTTGGGTGAAATATTTTTGAAAAGTATTGCGCTGGGTAATCACGCCATCGTTGAATTGCTGACCTTTCAGCGCGTTTTGGTTAATCAGCATCGCCGACACGACCAACAGTTGCTGGCTTAATGCGAATGCGCCCTGTAAGGCGGCAAGGCGTTCCTGATAGTTTTCAATCACGTTAATCACAAAACCGAGATTGACAACCTCCGCGCTTTGTTTGGGCTTATCCGGCGCGTAATGCGGGTCCCAGCCTGAAACCGTGATGTTATTGGCGGCCAGATTGCGTATATCGTCGCCTTTACCGCAGCCATAATCGAATACGGAAAATTCGCCGTTCAAAAAACCATGCCGCGCCAGACATTGCATTGGTGCGGATAAATTACTGCGTGACAACGCCGTTAAATGGCGGGCGATGCGGGTGTTATCGTCTGACAACAGATCAGCATTTTCTTCGCTTTCCACATTGCCAAGCGGTACAAATTGCTGCCCTTGTAATTGAAAACCTTTTTCAGCAATCAACGCTTGCCAAGTTTGTTTAAAGCCGATACGAACAGTATCATCAAATAAACCAAGCTGTTCGGCAGTTTCCGTTAAAACTTGATAGTCGGCGATTCGGGGATCGTGCGGATTGAGCAGCAATTCTTTGCGGTGCAAAATCGGTGGGTTCAAAGAATTTTGATAGCTGCGTTTTTCAACCCGTTGCGATTCTAAGTCTATGCGATAACTCACCGCTAAAGCAGGGAAGGGATCGTCAAAAAAATCGTCATAGCTTAATAACGATAATGCGCCCTTGCTTAAATCGTATTTGATCACGTTGTAATCTTTATCGGCTTGTAATTGAGCGAACTTTTCAGCGGCGATAATCTGCTGTTGAATTTCATCAGGCTGTGATGTCGTCACGCTGCAATGCCAATAAAGCTGATTGACCACTTTTTTCCCTAACATTCGCCTACTCCAAAGCGAGTTGTCTTAAACGAGTCACTTCTTCGACAATCCGTTCCCCTGCACGAATAATTTCCGCTTCTGTGGTATAGCGGCCAAAACTAATCCGCACCGCGCCATAAAGCCTGTCGCCTTCAATCCCCATTGCTCTCAAAACGTGTGAAGCTTCAATCGCGCCGCTATTGCAAGCTGAACCCGATGCTAAGGCAATTTCATGTTTTAACGCCAACATTAACGAATCACTGGTGACATGCTTAAAACTGACGTTCAAAATATTCGGCAATTTGTTTTGTAAATCCCCATTAAACTGCACACCGTCAATTTGTTGGAGTTGCTGCATTAGTAGTTGCTGTAAATGATGACAATGCGCTGTATCAGTCGGCATTCTTTCGTGAGCAATTTTAAATGCTTTTGCCATGCCAACTATCTGATGAGTTGGCAACGTACCGGAACGTAAACCGTATTCCTGCCCGCCGCCGTGTAGCAGAGGAGTTAATAAAGTTTTTTTGCGATTGCGAATGTATAAACAGCCGATCCCTTTCGGGCCGTAAAATTTATGTGCCGATAACGATAATAAATCAATCGGTGTTTGGTTTAAGTCAATCGGTAACTTGCCTACGCTTTGCGCGGCATCAACGTGAAAAAATATTTCTCGCTCTTGTAAGGTTTGAGCAAGTGTTTCAATGTTTTGCATAACGCCGGTTTCATTATTGACGTGCATGAGTGAAACTAAAATTGTTTCATCAGTTAGCGCATTTAATACCGCAGCTAAATCAATCATTCCCTCTGCATTTGGACGTACATAACTGACTTTGAAACCGACAGTTTCTAAATAGTTGCAGGTATCTAAAACGGATTTATGTTCAGTCGCAGAAGTAACAATATGTTTGCCACGTTTTTGCTGACTAAATGCAATGCCTTTGATGGCAAGATTATTCGACTCCGTTGCCCCTGAAGTAAAAATTAACTGATTGGCTTTGGCATTCAATAAGTTCGCTATCTCAGAGCGGGCTTGTTCGATCGCTTCGTAAGCTTGTTCACCAAAGTCATGTTGCAGAGAAGCAGAATTGGCGAATATGCCATTAATTCCCAAGTATTTCAGCATAAGCGCAATAGCTTCTTCTGCTATAGGCGTGGTTGCAGCGTAATCAAGGTAAATTTTTTTGTTGCTCGCCATGTTAAAGCTCTGCTGCATGTTTTAGAAAAAATTTTATTTCAACGGCTGTTACAAAACTTGAAAACTGTATCTACTAGATACAGTTTCGCAGTTTTACATCCTAAAAGTGTATCTACTAGATACAGTTTTGTTACTCTGTGACTGTTGAATTTAAAAACTCATTGATGATTTTTTTCAACGTTGTACTCTTTTCATCACTCAATACCCCTGCTGCGATTTTGACCTCTATTCCTTTGGTGGATAAAGAAAAATGCCCTACTTTCTTGGTATTGATAAACAAATGCTCCTTTTTTTTATCCAAATCCAGATTTTCACCTGCACTCAAATGTTTAATTTTTTGCTCAATCAACTGCGCTATTTTGGTCTGATCAATTTCTCCTTGCTCCAGCAAAGTCAAAGCCTCCACAAGCACAGACAAAGCAAACTCATGATGTTCTGGAGATGTTTTATTCAAAACCCGTTTAATCTCCGCTGCGGCATTTCTGGCTAAAAGCCTGGGATTGGTTTCCAGTTTTTCAATTACAAAATCAGGCAAAGCATCAAAAGCAAAATAGCGGTACATATCTTCACGTTGAAAACCTAACGCTTCAGCCAAACTGGTTTTACTGGGAAACTGCTTTTCCACCTGGCGAATCGATTTGGAGATTTCATAATCACTTAAATCCTGCCGACTTACATTTTCAGCAATCGCCATCACCGCCATATCAGCATCGGTTGCACTGAATAACACACAGGGAATTTCAGTTTTATTCAATTGCTTAAAAGCCCTAAAACGACGCTCTCCAGCAATAATTTGATAACCGTTTTCAGTTACTTTCCGCACGGCAATCGGCTGAATCAGCCCGATTTCAGTAATCGAAGCAGCCAATTCCTGTAATTCACTCTCAGGAAAAATGCGCCGGGGTTGATAAGGATTAGGCTGAATCTGCTCCAAAGGCACAGAAACTGCAATAGTATTGGCAAAATCCGTTTGCCCTTTAAATTTCGGTAAACTGCTGTCCAGATTGTTCTGAATCACGCCACTTTGTACCAGTCCACTGACAGTAATTGGTTTTTTCTTCATGTTTTGCGCCTTTAAATCACCTGAATCCCGGAAAGTTTAATGCCATATTCTTTGACCAGACTTTTTGCTAAATCAATAATTGCTCTGGCTGCAATGGAATTAGGCTCTCTTTCCAGCACCGTACCGCTATTTTCCTCTTTAAAAAGTTCCACCTGTTTCATAAAACTCACCGCATGAGGAATCACGGTATTGTTCATTTTGTCAGGGTAACTGGAAATTAAGGTAGACAGCGCATCTTTGCAAGGACTGTAACTGGGGTGATAACCGTTAGCGACAATATGCACATCCAGATGAAACCCCATCGAATGAAAAGCATCATTCAATTCATTCACATTGCTGGCCAAAACCTGCATCGCTTTCAGGGATTGTCCATCCAGCCAGGCCACCGCCAATATTTTCTCACAAGCACACATCAACGCATTGGTTAAAAGATTGGTGGAGGGTGCTGAATCAATCAGAATCACATCATATTGGCCAAAAAAATCTATATTCGCATCCAGAAATTTTTTAAAGACAAATTCACGATTCGTCACACCCATTAGCCAGGAATCCGTATTGACCAGCGAAATATCGGCGGCAATCAAATCCAACATATTGCCTTCATACAGCGGGCGAACAGCCTCAGCGATGTCGTATTCTTCCTTGCGAAAGAATTTCTGCATCAGTTCACCGATATGGGTGATATTTTCCGTCGCCCAGTTAATGCCGAAAAGTCCAGTAAGCGAGGCTTGAGGATCACCGTCTATCATCAATACCTTATAGCCAAACATGGATAGTGCGGAAGCAATCCCGCCACAAATCGTGGTTTTTCCTGTGCCACCTTTCGCCATCCGACAATTAATAATTGGGGGTAATTTGTTTTCTGCCTGTAAAAGAGAAGGATCAATTCCCAATAAAGTGAGCCGTGCTTTTCGGATGTCCTGGGCTGAATAAGTGTTGTGGTATTGGTTGGTTTTTTTCTCAAACAGAGCTCGAAATTCAGCAGAGTTTCCAACAAACCCTGTGAATTCTTTTGCAAGTTTTAATTTGACGCCAAAATTTCTCATCGCAACTCAAAATGAAGTTTTAAATATTTCTTTTAGTATGGCATAGATTTTAGCTTTAACTAAACATTTTTATAAACTTTTTTATAAAATGTTATTTTTTAAGATATATGTTTTGCAGAAAGCTCTATTTTAAAGACTTATCCACAGAGTAATGAACTTATGTTTTAAAACGTGAGGATTTTTGTGTTGTAGTTGTTTTTATTGTTTTAACTGTTTTAATTGTTTTCCGTCCCATTTTTATCTTTATTTTCAACCTATTACGCACTTAAATATGAGTTATTTGTTGTGAACTATGAGTTATTTGTTGTGAACTATGAGTTATTTGTTGTGAACTATGAGTTATTTGTTGTGAACTATGAGTTATTTGTTGTGAACTATGAGTTATTTGTTGTGAACT
>CAIQWF010000065.1 GCA_903875455.1 uncultured Pseudomonadota bacterium | reverse complement strand
TGGAAATCTTTTTTCAGGGGAGGTTGTTTGTTGGTAGCTACATTTTCCTCTGAATTTAAGATTTCCTCTATTTTTTCAAAAAACTGTCCGAACTGTTGGGAAGTGGTATTAAATTTAGAAAAGATAATTTGCTGGTAAAAAGCCATTTTTTTGAGGCTGACGTTAGAAATATGGTTTCAGATATGAAAACTTTACCGAAGCAAGATATTCTTAAAAAATATAATTTCAATGAAACTGACGATTGGAATTTAGAAGAGCAAAGACAATATTTTTCTAATTGTAAAGATATTGATATTCAAAAAGTTAATTATCGACCTTTTGAATATCGTTTTACATTTTATCCTCTCGATTCTATTTCTAAGATCATACCTCGCGGAGATTCACGAAAAGGATTAATGCAACATTTTCGTAGCGGCGAAAATTTGGGATTGCTTACATGTCGGCAACAATCTACTTTTGATTTTCAGCATGTTTTTGTAAGTAGATTAATTTCTGATATGTGTAGTATTTCATTGCAAACGAAAGAAACAGGATACGTATTTCCACTTTATCTTTACCCCGAATCCAGCCAACAACAAAGCCTGGACGAGAGCAGCGACCGCAAACCGAATCTAAACCCCGACCTTGTTAAAGAAATTGCGGCAAAATTGGGATTAACCTTTGTCGCCGAAAAACAGTCGGATGACACAACTTTCGCCCCGATTGATTTACTCGATTATATCTACGCGGTTTTGCACTCGCCCCGTTACCGCGAAACCTACAAAGAATTTCTAAAAATCGACTTCCCGCGCGTGCCATATCCCGAAAAAGAAAATTTCTGGCAACGGGTTAAACTTGGCGGCGAACTGCGGCAATTGCATTTGCTGGAAAGTCCGCTACTGGAAAACAGCCAGCTCAAAACCACTTATCCCGCCAGCGGCGATAATCTGGTCAGCCGCAAAATCCACAAAAGCGATTATGAAATCACCGGCGAAAACAGCGGGCGGCTCTGGATAAACGACCGGCAATATTTTGACAATGTGCCGCAAACCGCATGGGAATTCTACATCGGCGGCTATCAACCGGCGCAAAAATGGCTGAAAGACCGAAACGGACGCACCTTAAACCGCGAAGATATTCTGCATTACCGGAAAATCATTCAGGCGTTGAGCGAAACAGAAAGGTTGATGCAGGAGATAGAATTGTAGGTTGGGTTAGCATTTTTTGCGTAAGCACAAAAGCGTAACCCAACAGCAGCATTTAGTTGATCGCTGAATGTTGGGTTACGCTTATCGCGCTCCCGCTTGATAAGCTAACCCAACCTACGAGTATCGTATTGTTCAGGTTTTAATGGCCGCGACCATGACCACGGTTTCCCTGGTTGCCATGTCTGTTGCCGTGACTGCCTTGATTGCCGCGATTGCCGTGCCAGTTGCTGTTATTTCCCCGCTTATGGCCGTTATGTTTACGATGCTGCGGCTTTTCATGGCGTCTATGCTCTTTTCTGTCATCGTCTCTGCGGTCATAATCGCGTCTGTTATGCTCGTCGTTATCATGGCCGCGATTGCCATGCTGCTCCTGATAACGCGGAACATACTCGCGTTCATACCAATCATTATCGACAAAATAAACCGGCTCTCCGCAGGCATTGTAATGGCGGCAGTGTTTGCCCCAGTCTTTGGCATGACCGGGCGGAACGTGCAAATAAACCGGAACGTGATAGGTGGAGGTAGGTTGAATGATAACGGGTTGTGGAAACACAAAGCGCGGCTGCGGAAAACCGCCGATGTCAATGCGGCCATAAAAACCGGGCTGGCCAATAGAGATTGAAACTTCAGCCTGGGCGCTGAATGCCGAGGTCATGGCTAACAGTCCTGCAAAGAGTAAACGTTTCATATTTGTTCTCCTGGGTGATATTTTTTTTACATTGAGCAGAAAAACTTGAAAATCAGCTGTCAAGTTAGATAGTGCTTATGATAAGCGGCTTTGCAGCTCAGCCCTAAACATAGCACGATTACTCAAGCTCTAAAGAATATTTTTAGCATTCGCAAAGCCGGTCACACTGAGTTTGAAATTGAATGCTTGCTGATATTTTGTTTGAATGATGACAGCGAATTACTCAGTACTTGAATTTTTGACCTGAGCATGAGGAAAGCGGGCGCAAACGTCGTGCACAAACGCTTCTGGATCGAGAGGGGAAATCACAATAATCCGCTCCGGCAGAAAAAGCGCCACCGCCTGCTCTGGATTGGTAACAAAAGCCCGATAACGGCCAAGAGAGCGGTTTTGGTATAAACCTGTAATCGCAAACAGACCGCCATTGCCGAATATCCGCAGTGAACATTTCATCAGTTCCGGGTCTGCATAAACACGCTGCAAGCCAGTGAGCGAAATCTGCGTTGACCAGAGCAGGCGCCGAATCCGAAGCTCCTGTGGCTCAAGCTCGTAACCTACCACGACAAACAGCAGCGCCACCAGCGCAATAGCGGGCGGAATAAAAGCCACAACCGTGCCAAAAGCTTCGGCGTAAGGAACGTGTGTACCGTGCGGAATTGCCTTTACCGCCGCAACTCCAACGCCAATCAGTAATGCTGCCCCCAAAAAAGACACCGTTTTTAATGAGGTTGGCCAAAATGCAGCCGGGAAATATGATTTAACTGAGGAAGGCATTTTAGTCTCCGGGTCATTGCTATACGATGCGCATTATGACTGAAAGATTGCTATCAGCGAAACGGTTGGCATTCACTGGCGAAAATTTGATTGTGCTAAAATCACATTTAACGGCTTAAAGCAGATTTTCTGAATTAAATATAACAATAAAAGTATCAGCAGAAGGTGAAACATGTCCAAACACAATGAGATGCAGGCAGTCGCAGGCGGTGGTTTATTAGACCGGCGGCTGTTTTTAAAAAAAGGCTTAAGTTTTTCCGCACTGGCCTTAAGCGCCGATGTGCTGGCGGCAGAACTTGATGCACCGCGCCCTGAATGGGCGCAAAAACCGGGTACGCCTTTTTCCAATTACGGTCATCCGTCGCGCTACGAGCAGAAAACCATCCGCTGGACTATGGGCAACGCAATGGCGGCGGGCAATGGCGTATCGTGGACACCGTTGCAGGATTTGGAAGGTATGATTACCCCCAGTGGTTTGCATTTTGAACGCCATCATAACGGGGTGCCGCAAATTGACCCGGCCCAGCATAAATTGCTGATTCATGGTTTGGTCAATCAGTCTTTAGTATTCACTATGGAAGATTTGCAGCGTTATCCGATGACTTCGGTGCTGTGTTTTATCGAGTGCGGCGGCAACAGCAATGCCGGTTGGCAAACCCAGCCGATTCAAACTCAGGTCGGTTATTTTCACGGCATGGCTTCGTGCAGCGAATGGACGGGAATTCCGTTGCGACTGTTGCTGAATGAAGCGCAAATCAAAGGCCGGGCGAAATGGCTGATTGCCGAAGGGGCGGATGCCTCGTTAATGAATGTCAGTTTGCCGCTGGACAAAGCCTTGGATGATTGCATTTTGGCGTTGTATCAAAACGGCGAACGGATTCGACCCGAAAATGGTTATCCGCTGCGCCTGATTGTGCCGGGTTGGGAAGGCGTGGTAAATGTGAAATGGCTCAGACGTTTGCATTTGACTAATCAACCGACCATGGCTCGCAATGAAACCTCTAAATATACCGAGTTGATGCCGTCCGGCAAGGCGCGGCAGTTTACTTTTGTGATGGAAGCCAAATCCTTGATTACCCAACCTTCATTCGGACATAAATTAAAACAGCCCGGCTTATATCAAATCAGCGGTTTGGCCTGGAGCGGACGCGGCAAAATCGCCAAAGTCGAGGTTTCTGCGGATGGTGGCAAAACCTGGGCCGAAGCGCAATTGCAAGAACCGGTATTATCGAAATGTTTCACCCGCTTTCGGATTCCCTGGCAATGGAATGGTCAACAGGCGATTTTAAAAAGCCGCGCCATAGATGAAACCGGCTATGTGCAACCGGAACGCGACGTGCTGGTTAAAAGCCAGGGCCAGCATGGTTATTTTCATTATAACGCCATTGTCAGTTGGGAAGTTGCCAGCAACGGGAGTATCAGTCATGTTTATGCGTAATCTTTTTTTCTCGCTCGCGGTTTTCGTCGCTTATCCAGTTTTGGCGGTAGAAAACAGTCCCAAACTAGGCAAATCCGCACCACAAACGTTGCAGAAAAACTGGAATCTGGACATATTTCCCGATGGCACCGGTTTACCGGCGGGTTCAGGCACGGCGGCGCAAGGGAAAAAAGTCTATCAGCAATATTGCTTAAGCTGTCATGGTGTGGACGGCACCGGCGACAGTGCGGATGAATTGGCTGGCGCGAAACATGGTCTAACCGATACCGTCCCTGATAAAACCATCGGCACTTATTGGCCTTACGCTACCACGATTTTTGATTTTACCCGCCGCGCCATGCCGTTGAACGCACCGGGGGTGTTAAACAACGACCAGCTTTATGCAGTGACGGCTTATTTGCTCTACCTTAATCATCTTGTTAAGGAAACCGAGGTGATTAATGCCAGCACTTTGCCGAAAGTGAAAATGCCCAATCGCGACGGTTTTATCAACAGCTATCAACCGAAAAAATGATTTCAATTATACAGCGCGTTACCCAAGCAAAAGTTACGGTTAAGCAACAGGATATCGGCGTGATTGGCCAGGGAATTATGGCTTTGGTGGCGGTGGAAAAGCAGGATAGCGAAAAAGAAGCACAGCGATTGCTGGAGCGGATTTTAAATTACCGGATTTTTGCCGACAGCGACGACAAAATGAATCTCAGCTTGCGTGATATTAACGGCGGCTTATTAATCGTGCCGCAATTTACTTTGGCGGCCAATACTGAAAAAGGCAATCGCCCCAGTTTTGCCAGTGCTGCCACGCCTGAGCATGGCAGAATGGTGTTTGGTTATTTTCAGACCTTGGCCCGCGAAACATATCAAAATGTGCAGTTTGGCGAGTTTGGTGCGGATATGCAGGTGTCGCTTGTAAACGATGGGCCGGTGACGTTTACCCTGAAAACCGGAGCTAAATAAAAACGCCGACAAACGGTATCAGGTAAGCAATCAAAAAATAGAAGGCCGCCAATGCCAGACTTTTCATAGAGCGAAGCATGGCCACTTTCTGGAAAATACTTTTTGTTACCCAAATATTCCAAACCACCAATACTACCAGGCTGTAAATAAAAAACATCGCCAGTTTTCCTTTCACCATATGAATCATTAAGGTAAAAGGAATCCCCAAACAGCCCAGAAATCCGGTGCAAATAAAGATTGCGCAACAAAGCGGCACAAAATCCTCAATCACTTTTCTGCGAATAACAACGGTACCGGCAAATGCCAGAGTTAAAATAATTTCCAGAAAAGTGACAACGATGCCGCCACCGATACCACCAACATAGCCTTGAATAGTCAATGCGACAACACTGTAAATCAGTATCGCTGAGGGCAAAGGGATATTTGAGACGATTTCAGGCTCTTTATGCCTAAAAAAGCACAGTGCCAGAAACGGTTTAAAATTTTTCATAGCGGTAAATCTATAGTTTTTTGACGAAGAAAACAATCGGTGAGGATTAACGGCAGACATAGATAACTTAAAAACTAGGTGAAAATTGTTGGGGTTGGTTGGGTTTAAATTAAATGGATAATAGTCGACTATCAAGTATTATCCATAAAATCACAAATAAAATTAACTATATAGACTATAAACTAGGCTTGGGCTGTAACAGGGCGCAACATTGAGGTTTTACCTACCATTACATCCAGAGTTTTCCACAACCGTTTAAACACAGATTCCTGAATATAAGGCAGATTGTGTTTTGCGCACACGGCTTTTACCAGCGGTTGGGCTTTTTGATATTGACTGGCAGTCATTTCCGGCCACAAATGATGTTCAATCTGATAATTGAGCCAACCGTGCAAAAAATCAACCAGATTGGTGCCGGAAGTGTAGTTTACCGAGCCGACAATTTGCCGCAAATAAAACTCGCCGCGTCCTTTGGCTTTGTCGTCAAACATCATCACATCGTCACCGGTGTGATTGGGGCCTATAACCAGGAAAGAGTGCAGATTGGTGATAATTTCTGCAAACAGGGAGTTGATCAGTATGTTGGTTGCCGCGATTGCGCCCAAAGGTAAAAACAGCGCCGGTAATACCACAAACCGCACCAGACTGTAAGGCAACATGCAGCTTAACCATAAGTCGCGGCCAGCCGGTTTTAACGGATTCCATAAATCGGCGCGGGAAAACTCATCACGGGTAGCGCCGGTTTTTTTGGCTTCAATCGCCCGCAGTTCATTTAATGTGGACGGGGCGTAATAAATCATTTTCCAGCTCGCCGCCATAATCGCCAATAAAATGTAGCGACCCCAGCGCGGAATCGGCGAATTTCTCAACTTTTCCATGTTAAATTCAACCTGGTCAGGGTCCATTGCTTCACCTAAATGATAGTGGTGAATGTCGTTGTGTTCTTTGTCCCAGGCTTGCGGATACATCCAGTCTATCCAGTCTATATAGCGTCGCCAGCCTTTGGCAAAACCCTTGCTGGTGTAATGGACGGGAATACCTTCAATTTTATCATAACCACGGTGCAAGACATGATGTGCAACCGTGGTCCAACGGGTGAAGTTTCCCTGGCTGATTAAATAGGCGGAAATGGGATTTGGAGCAATCCACGCGGTGGCGTAACCCAAAAATGAGCAGATTTTGCCCCAGCTTTCGATTTTTTTTAGGTGCTGGAAATCACTCATGTCGGTTTTGCGGTCCAATTCGGCTTGAATGGCGTTAATGTCTTTGGCTAACTGTTCTCTGTCAACAGCATGGTATCTTTCGAGGTTCAAAATTTTCTCACTTTAAATTAATGGGGTTGGGCGGTTTTTTTAAGAGCGGCGTTTTGTTTGTTATTATTTTTTTCAGACAAAAACAGCGCAAAGCTATATCATAATGTCCTTTTTTAAACAGACAAAAGGTTTTCTGATGCAAGTTGCAAACAAATTGGCAGTATCTATCCACTATATTTTAACAAACAGTGCTGGCGAGCAACTTGACAGTTCAAGAGGTGCAGAGCCGTTGGTGTATTTACATGGACAAGGCAACATTATACCCGGTTTGGAGCAAGCTTTGGCGGGAAAAAAAGCCGGTGATAAACTCAATGTAACCATTCCGGCAGTAGAAGCTTATGGCGAATATTACGATGATATGGTGCAAACCATTTCCCGCAGCATGTTTGAAGGCATTGACCAGATTGAATTAGGAATGATGTTTGAAGCTGATGTCAGTCATGGGCCAGGAATTGTAACCGTGACCAAAATTGAAGGTGACGACATTACCATTGACGGCAATCATCCGTTAGCCGGTGAAGATTTGACTTTTGATGTTGAGATTATTGACGTGCGTGCAGCCACAGCTGATGAACTGGCACACGGACATATTCATGGTGCTGGTTGCCACCACTAAAAAATCCGCTGATTTGACGGGTTTTCTTCAAAACCTGTCAGTTTTCAGTCCGCATAATTGAATCCGTTTTTCTTGCCTTCACAGATGAAAACCAGTAAAAAAAAATCGTTTAAAAACACAGCCGCTACGCGAGCAAAAAACAGCAACATTCAATGGGTAGGTTATGAAATCACCAGTGAGCCGCTGGTTGATAATGCCTTTCAAAGCTTGCCCAGAGCCATACAGGAAGAGTTGAACAGCATTTTTGAAAAAGTACAGAATCCTTTTTATCGGGACAAGGCGGCGATGGTTGCCAGACTGGAAGAGCTGGTCATGCAATATCCACGGGTGCCGCAAATTTCCAATTATCTTGCTGCCAGCTATCAGATGACGCGCAATAAAAAAGCCAAATCGCGTGTGGAGGAAAATTATAAGCAGCATCCTGACTACCTGTTTGCCCGGATTGATTATGCACGGTTGTGTCTGGAACGGCGTGACTTGGCGAAAGTCAAACAGATTTTCAAGGAAGGCTTTGATTTAAAATTAATCTACCCGCAACGCAGGCGTTTTCACGTCACCGAGTTTGTGGCGTTCAATTTTATCATCTGTATTTATCATCGGCTGTCAGGGGATTGGGAATCTGCAAAATTGGTTGCGCAGACCTTGGAAAACGTTGCGCCTGAACATCCTGTCACGGCACAAGTTAAGCGTATGACCAAAGACAGCCTGTTAAACCGCCTGCGCTATAAGTTTTACGCCCTCAAAAATGGTCGCAAACACAAACCGGCAAGCAGCTCATCGAACTCCGCAGAGATTCAAACATAGGATTCGGACAATAATAATTTCCCTGAATCCGTTCGTGGTGAGCTTGTCGAACCACCATTGCCCTTCGACAAGCTCAGGGCGAACGGAGAATTTAGAAATCGGGAAGTTATTTTTAGTCCTATCCATAGCACCTGAAAGTCGGCCATTTCATCAGGCTTTATTTTTGAACTTATTTTCATTCAGTCCAGATTGACAACACAAACCGCGCAATTTATTTATCTGTCCGAAATTTTTCAGCATAAACTTGATAAACCTTTTTGTCTGTTGTCGTCAGGGCGGGTGATTAGCCGCGCTGATTTTCTGGCTCATGCTTTGTCATTAAGCCAACAGCTTCCGGCACAAAGTTATGCCATTAATCTTTGTCAGGATCGCTATCTGTTTATGGTGGCTTATCTGGCGGTATTGCTGCGCGAGCAAATCACCTTGTTACCCGCGAATCAGGCCCCTAAAACCATCAAGCATTTATTGGCGACTTACCAAGGCAGTTATTGTTTAAGCGATGTTAAATCGGCTGATGAAAATGAGTTTTTAATCGGCTGGGATTTGCTAACTCCGGTTAAAAGCGATTTTCCATCGATTGATATTGGTCGAGCTATTTCAATTTCCTTTACTTCCGGCAGCACTGGCGAGCCGAAAGCGATAGCCAAAACCTGGGCTGAATTTCAGCTTTCGGCTGAGCTGGCAATTGCTGCGCTTGGCTTGAAAAATAAAGCTGTGACCTTGGTTTCAACCGTGCCGCCACAACACATGTACGGACTCGAAACCTCGCTTTTTTGGGTGCTTTTTTCCGATTTGACGATTCACAACAGCCGGCCTTTTTACCCTGAAGATATTCGCGTAACTTTGCAATCCTTGCCAGAGCCGATCTTGGTTTCCACCCCTACTCATTTAAAAAGTTGCGTACATAGTCATAGTGATTGGAGTCGTGTCAGTTTGATATTGTCCTCGACTGCACCGTTATCGCTGGAACTGGCCGCAAAAGTCGAACAACGTTTTAATGCGCCGTTGCTGGAAATCTACGGCAGCACCGAGACCATGTCTTTTGCAACCAGACGAGCCCATGTTAGTCCGTTATGGCAACCTTATCAGGGCATTCAGCTTTACCAACAACAAGATAAATTTTTTGTCAGCGGCGGTCATTTATCCGAACCTGTGGTATTAGATGATAATTTTGAGATTACCGATTCCGGCTGCTTCAGCAATCTGGGCAGAACGACGGACTTAATTAAGATTGGCGGCAAACGGGCTTCACTGACTGAGTTAAACCGGATTCTCACCCAATTACCTGCGGTTGAAGATGGGGTGTTTTTTAAAGTTAAAAATGGCCGACTGGCGGCATTAGTGGTTAGCTCAGCGTTAAAAAGTGAGATAATTGCCGCATTGAAGCCGGCTATTGACGCGGTTTTTTTACCCAGAATGGTTTATCAGGTCAATAAATTACCCCGCAACGACACCGGAAAAATCATCAAATCGGAACTGGAACAGCTTATTAAGGACTTGAATCGTGTCACAGATTAGTGAGAGTTACAGTATTCCAGCCAGTCACCCTTGTTTAGCTGGACATTTTCCCGATGCGCCGATTGTGCCGGGCGTGGTGTTGCTCGATTACGCCAGAGATTTATTGCAAATCTGGCAACCGCATAGCCGAATTAAAACTTTGTCACAAGCCAAATTTTTGCAACCTCTGCCGCCGCAACAACGGTTTACCATTACCTTAACCCAGATTTCAACGCAAACGATTAAATTTGAATGCCTGACTGAAACAGAAAAACTGATTAGCGGAACTTTTATCGTGGAACACAAGGAATGAATACCCAATGGCAAGCGCACAAAGAGCGCAGCACACCGCTGGCAATTAAAACCATTATCTGGATTGCCCTGCATTTGGGCCGACCTTTGGCGCGGCTGATTTTATACCCGATTACCGGCTATTTTTTGCTGTTTGCCCCGAAACAACGCCGCGCGTCGCTGAATTATCTGAAGCGGGTGTTAAACAAAAAACCGACCTGGCTGGACGCGGCAAAACATATCCATTGTTTTTCCTCCACGATTCTGGATAGAGTCTATTTAATCACTGGACGCTTTGACGAACTGGAAATCAGTTTTCCGGCGGAAAATATGCCGTTGAAATATTCACGCGATGGCGTCGGCTGTTTATTACTCGGCAGTCACGTTGGCAGTTTTGAAGTATTACGCAGTTATGCGGTGAAAAAATGCCCGCTGCCAATCAAAATTCTGATGTACGAAGGGCAAACTCCGATGATTATCAAAATCTTCCATGCCCTCAATCCTGATGTTGCTGATACCTTGATTCCCTTGGATGGCAATCCGAATAGCCTAATAAAAGTCAAAGAAGCGATTGATAGCGGTCACGCGGTGGGATTGTTGGGAGATAGAGTGATGGCAGCAGGGCATGAAAAAACCGTGCGTTGCAAGTTGCTCGGTGAAGAAGTGGAGTTGCCGTCCGCACCGATTTTGATTGCGGCCAGCCTGAAAGTGCCGCTGATTGTGTTTTTCGGGATTTATCACGGCGGCAACCGCTATCAGATTCATTTTGAATTGTTGGCAGAAGAAATTACCTTAAGCCGCAATAATCGGCAGCAGGATATTCAAATCTGGGCGCAAAAATACGCCGATATTCTGGAACAACAGATTCTTGCCGCACCTTATAACTGGTTCAATTTTTATGATTACTGGCAAGATGAACAGTGATAAACCCTTGCAGCGCAGTGAGTTCCAGCATTTAGTACCGCATACTGGCGCAATGTTGCTGATTGATGAGGTGTTAAGCTGGAATCAGCAGCAAATCACCACCCGCTGTATTTCACATCAAAATCCTCATCATCCGCTGCGATTAAACGGCAAACTTTCTGCAATTCATTTGATTGAGTACGGCGCACAAACCATGGCGGTGCATTGCGGCTTATTAACCGGACGTGCGCATCCGGGGTTTTTGGCAGCGGTGCGGGCGGCGCATTTTTATGTTGATGATTTGGATTCGGTTACAGACGCGCTGATTATTCAGGCAACGGCAGAATTGCAACTGGAAAAAGGCGCGGTTTATCAAATGCTGGTTAGCGACATTCACAACACTCTTTTGCTGGACGCACGGGCAACGGTGGTTCATTTATAACAAGGCTGGGCGTTGTTTTTTCGTAACTTCTCATTTTTGACCGGCAACAATGAAATCAATAACTTACGGTCACCAAAAATTACCTAAAACCAGCATTTTCGAATTATTTTAAATGTAGGTTATTGATTATTCTCTTCAGGACTAACGGTAATTCAAAGTTTTTTACCTTTTTTGGATGGCTGTCCTAAATCACAACCCCTTGAAATATAAGGCTGCCGGTCAAAAATGAGAAGATACAAATTAGGCTTTTTACCCGCTTAACTGGAGTGAAAAAAATCGCGATTTTTCACTCCATTAATTAAACCAATGCGCCTGTTTAATTTGCAGCAACACATGGTCGCCTTTGGTTAAATTTAAATTTTTAAACTGTTCATTCGGCATTTGCGCATAGACAATATTCTCCGAGCCAGCTATTTTGCTTAATTCAAGACGAATCGTTGCCCCCAAATGCTGCCAGTCTTTCAAAATAATTGGCGACTGTTCCACAGTTTCAGCTTTTTCAATCTGAATATCATGTGGGCGAACGTGCGCAACCAAACCCTGCGGGTCATCGAAAATAATTCCACCGTGTTCCAGCCATTGACTATCTTCTTTTTCAACGTGAAACACATTAGTTTGACCGATAAACCGCGAGACAAATTCGCTGACCGGATGGTCGTAAATATCGCTGGGAATACCTTGCTGCTCAATCTTGCCATGATTTAGAACTACCACTTGACTGGCAACCTCCATCGCTTCTTCCTGGTCATGAGTCACGAAAATACTGGTGACGTGTAATTCCTGATGCAAATGCCTCAGCCACAAGCGCAGGTCTTTACGAACACTGGCATCCAGCGCACCAAACGGCTCATCCAATAATAAAATGGATGGTTCAACCGCTAATGCCCGCGCCAATGCAATCCGTTGCCGTTGCCCGCCAGAGAGTTGGTCAGGAAAACGGTCATGCAGCCAGTCAAGCTGTACCAAATCCAGCAAGGCATGAACTTTTTTCGCAATTGTTGCTTCATCAGGACGCTGTTTCTTCGGTTTCACCCGCAAACCAAAAGCGACGTTATCGAAAACCGTCATGTGCCGAAACAACGCGTAATGTTGAAATACAAACCCGATGCCGCGATTGCTAACGTGCTGATGAGTAATATCCTGACCGTTTAGCTGCACTTGCCCTGAATCAGCGCTTTCCAAACCGGCGATAATTCGTAGCAGCGTCGTTTTGCCGCAACCGGACGGGCCTAATAAGGCGACCAGTTCACCTTCAGGAATTTCCAGATTAATGTCTTGCAGGGCGGAAAATTGTCCGAATTTTTTGCTGATTTGCTTTAATAAAATGCTCATAACAGAATCTCTCTAAACTTGAAACGGCTGCGAATGATGTTCTATCACCGCAAATAAACGCTGGTACTTTTCTATTTCGTCTGCCTTGTTGGTACGTTTGCCGAAATAGTGGCTGTTCGGTGGATTACGGTCAGTGATAATGCGTCCGTCATAAATAGCAAAATCCAGTGAACTGATTCCGCTGCCTTTAGAATGCAAATCCTCAAGATAAGCTACCCGAACTTCAATGCCGTCATTAGCTTGCTGTTGCAAGGTTTGCAGGATGTTAGAATTCTCCAGGCTGCGATGATTCATCACAAAAATGCGGGTAATTTTTACCCCGCGTGCTAACGCATTCAGATTGGCCTGATAATAATTCACCAATGAACCGCGACTGTCCCAATCCACGTTTAACGGGTCAACCGCCTTGACGTTATCGGTCGCTTGCTCCACCGCTTTCACGCCTTCCAAATAAAATTCGCTCTGGTTCAGCAGCAAATAGCCTTGCCGCAACTGGCTCAAATGCCGTTTAAAATCAGTTAGCAATTCCTGTGATTTTTGTTGACATTCGCTATCCGTAATCGCGTCTAAAGCTTGGGTAATCTCATGTTCGCCTTCATACAGCGTTATCAGTTGAGCTTGCGTGACTTTTATCTGTTCTTTAATCAAATACGTTGCCAACGACAGCAACAACCCAATGCCAAAAACGATGTAAGAGGCTTCGTGATATTGCAAAACCCAGTGAAAATAAATCGCCAACACCGAGCCGACGATAAATTCAATCAAAATAGACATCTTCTCTCCTTAAGCCGTATTCGTTGCGGCCTGCTGTTTCCATTCCAAAACGATTTTTAAAATCAGGGTCACAATTGCCAAACCTGCCAAAATCGAGGCACTGGCAAACGCGCCGACAAAATCGTATTCGTTGTAACTGACTTCGATATGCAGCGGTAAGGTGTTAGTCAATCCTCTAATATGTCCCGACACCACTGACACCGCGCCGAATTCGCCCATTGCCCGTGCGTTACAGAGTAAAACTCCGTACAACAAACCCCATTTAATATTCGGCAGGGTGATTTTGAAAAACGTTGTCCAACCGCTTGCGCCTAAAGACATCGCCGCTTCTTCCTCTTCGTAGCCCATTTCCTGCATTAAGGGAATCAACTCCCGCGCTACAAACGGAAAAGTGATAAACAGCGTGGCTAAAATAATGCCCGGTACGGCAAAAATAATTTTGATGTCATGTGCCGATAACCATTCGCCAAACCAGCCTTGCGCTCCGAACAACAGCACGAAAATCAAACCGGAAATCACCGGCGATACGGAGAACGGCAAATCAATCAAGGTGGTTAATAAACTTTTGCCTTTAAACTCAAAACGGGTAATCGCCCACGCCGCGCATAAACCAAATAAAGTATTTAACGGCACTGTGGCAAAGGCGGTTAATAAAGTCAGTTTAATGGCGCTAATCGCTTCAGGACGTTGCAACGCTTCCCAATAACTGGAAAAACCTTTGGCAAACGCTTCGGTCAACACCAGAATTAACGGCACACATAAAAACAATACGATGAAAGCCACGGCGGTTAAAATTAGCGCCAAGCGCAGCCACAGCGGGTCTCGATAGATCGAAATTTCAGTAAAACTATTATTTGCGGTTAAAACCTGCATTTTTTCTTCCTCACGCTGTTTTTTTAAACCTGTCCTGAGCGGCGGCGCACCCAGAGTTGCAATAAATTAATCAGAAACAATAATAAGAACGACGCAACCAGCATGGTCAGCGCAATCACGGTCGCGCCGCCGTAATCGTATTGTTCCAGCTTGGTGATAATCAGCAACGGCACAACCTCTGAAACGTAAGGCAAATTTCCGGCAATAAAAATCACTGAGCCGTATTCACCAATCCCGCGTGCGAAACTCAACGCAAAACCGGTTAAAAGGGCTGGAAAAATATTTGGAAAAACCACTTTGCTGAATACTTGCCAACGCGAGGCGCCTAAACTGGAAGCGGCTTCTTCCATCGTGGTATCAAATTCCTGCAATACCGGCTCGACGGTACGCACCACAAACGGAATGCCGATAAAAATTAACGCGACTACGATTCCTAATGGCGTATAAGCCACTTTTAAATCCAACGCATTTTGTAAAAATTCTCCGAAGATACCGTTCGGTTGATAGATTGTCGCTAACACAATTCCGGCTACCGCAGTTGGTAAAGCAAACGGCAAATCAATCAGCGCATCTAAAAATCGTTTGCCCGGAAACGGATAACGCACTAAAACCCAAGCGATAATAAATCCAAAAAAAGAGGTTATCGTGGCAGCCACTAACGAAGTGACGAAGCTGACCCGAAATGAGGCTAACACGCGCTCGCTGCCAATCACTTTCAGATAATCATCAAAGCTTAACTGCCAGCTTTTCACCACTAAGGTACTCAGCGGAATTAAGACCACCAGGCTTAAATAAACGACGGTTAAACCCAGTGTTGGCGCGAAGCCTTGTATAACGTGACTTTGTCTCATTTTTTACTTCAAATAAAAGGGCTAATCCAGCTAAAAAGAGTTATCAATCGGGTTTAGTTTTCAGATTGGGAATAGGATAGTCTGATTTTTACTTAGAATAAAACGATATAAAAAGATATTTATATCTGTTTAATGGATAAAGTTAAGGAGTTTTTTAAACGTCTGCAATAAGCGGGTACAATAAAGCGGGTTGTGTGGAGAACAAGATAATCTGAGGTTTTTATAGCTGATTGAGGAGATAAAAAGCACGATAGGATGCGCTGAGGTACGAAGCGCATCAATCGCGGAAGATGCGCTTCCCTTCGTTCAGCACATCCTATTTTGCTTTGATTGAATCGTGCGCAGCGGACAGTGATTTTTTGGTTTTTGTCTCAATCGGAATGGTCAGACCATAAAATAAACAGAATTTTTTAACGGAGGTTGGAAATCAGAATGACAACAGTAAGTTACGAGGGTGATATTGTGGCATGGGCAAATCAACAAGCTTGGTTAATCCGCAATAAAAAATTTGAATTACTCGATTTAGAACACATTGCAGAGGAAATTGAAAGCGTGGGCATCAGTGAACAGCGGGAATTAGCTAGCCGTATGGCGGTTTTATTATTGCATCTGTTGAAATGGCAGTATCAACCGGCGCGGCAAGGAACGAGTTGGCAGTTGACGATTAAAAACCAACGGGAAAGGCTGAAACGCCGACTAAAAAAAACACCGAGTCTCAAGCAATGTTTAAAAGATGAGGACTGGTGGTCAGATGCGTGGGGTGATGCACTGGATGAGACCGAAAAGGAAACCGGCATTGCCATTGAAAAGTTACCGCAAGAGTGTCCCTGGACAGTTGAGCAGATTTTGGATGATAGCTGGTTTCCTAATGGACAGTGATTTTTTTTAAGTTACGACTGCGAGTCCTTTAAAGAACTCGCAGTCGTGAACGAAGACTAAGGCGTATAAATCTGGTCAAACGAACCGCCATCGTCAAAATGCTCTTTTTGTGCTTTCGTCCAACCGCCAAACTGCTCATTTACGGTAAACAGTTTCAATTTTGGAAACCGCGCTAAATCTTTCGGGTCAGCATCTTTCGGATTAATCGGACGGTAATAATGTTTTGCCGCCAATTTTTGCCCTACCGGTGAATACAAATATTCCAAATAAGCCTGCGCTAAATCACGGGTTTTATGTTTATCCACCACGCTATCCACGACTGTAACCGGTGTTTCCGCTAAAATACTGGTCGGCGGAACAACAATATCAAACTTGCCTTCGCCTAATTCGTTAATCGCCAGAAAAGCCTCGTTTTCCCAAGCCAAAAGCACATCACCGATACCGCGTTGAATAAACGTAGTGGTTGCGCCGCGTGCGCCGGAATCAAGCACAGGGACATTTTTAAATAATTTTTTGACAAACTCTTTCGCCGCGTCTTTGCTGCCCAACGTTTTTTCCGCATACGCCCACGCTGCCAAATAGTTATAACGAGCGCCGCCGGAGGTTTTTGGATTCGGCGTGACCACAGAAATACCCGGTTTAACTAAATCGCCCCAATCCTTGATTTTTTTCGGATTGCCTTTGCGCACTAAAAACACAATCGTGGACGTATAAGGTGTGCTGTTATTCGGCAAACGTTTTTGCCAGTCTGCCGGTAACAATTTGGCTTTTTGGGAAATTTGGTCAATGTCGTAAGAGAGTGCCAACGTCAAAACATCTGCTTCCAGACCGTCAATCACCGCCCGCGCCTGTTTGCCCGCGCCGCCGTGCGATTGTTGAATGGTGACAGCTTCTTTGGTTTTGCCTTGCCAGTATTTGACAAATTCCTGATTGAACTCCTGATAAAGTTCGCGGGTTGGATCGTAAGAAACATTTAACAAGGTGCGGTCGGCAAACGCATTGCCACCGATTAAAAAGGTTGCCGCAATCAGGCTGCGGATAAGAAGAGTAGGTTTTTTCATCGTTGAATCCTCAAAGTTCTATGTCAGTTTTCAGGTTGAAAACATGATAAATAGATTTTTTGTTAGAATAAAAAGATATAAATAGATATTTTTATCTATTTATTAGATAAATTAG